>CALVIQ010000052.1 GCA_944331815.1 uncultured Bacilli bacterium | reverse complement strand
CATCTACTTTACCATTATTTTCATAACTTACTGTAAATCCTTCTGGTAAATTATTTACTGATAATGATTTTTCTGTTCCATCATATATAAATGTTGCATCATTAAATTCGATACCTAATTCTTTAATATCTTCTTCTGTTATTGTTTTTGAAGTGATTGAATATACACCATCAACAAATGTAACATTGTAGTTTTCATTTGTCCAAGTACCAGTAATTGCATATTTACCAGTAGGTGTAGTATTAGTTACTTCAGTACTTAATTGTACATCAATTTCGTTACCATTATAAGCCATTTCTAAAGCATTTGATGTTAATGGTTTAACTTCATCTTTATAAATTGCTTCTACATTATTAATAGTAACTGTTACATTTCTTTTTAATACTTCAAATTCAAAACTTTCAGTAGTTTCATTATTTAAATTATCTTTTGCTACTACTGTTATTGTATATTTTCCAAATTGATTTGGATTAACATCATTAGTTACTTCTATAGTAACTCCTTCTGTTCCATAAAATTCATCAGTTGCTTTAACACATTCTTCAAAATTTGGTAATTCATCATAAACTACCATAGAAGTCATACATGAGCTAAAATCTATTGTTGGATTTGAATTGTAATCTGGATGATCTTCTTTATCATCTGGATTATTTCCATTTTCTATTTCTTCTTCGTTAGTATAACCATCATCATCATTATCTCCTTTTGGATCTAATACAATGATAGTTCTTGTTGCTGTAGTTGTATGATTAGCTGTATCAGTAGTTGCATATGTAATTGTATGAGTTCCAACTTCTAATTTAGTTGTATCAGTAATAGATGAAGTTACTCTTACAATATCATTATCATCTCTAGCTTTAACGCCAGTCATGACATCATAATTTTGACCAAATAAAATTGTTACTGTTGTTGGATTAATTTCAATTACTGGTGCTTCATCTACTTCAACAACTGGACGATCATTATTATTTTCGTCTTGTTCATCATCTTGATTTTCTTCATCTTGAGTTTCATCTTGTTCTTTATTATCATCTTTATCTTCTTCACCTTGACCTGGTACTTCTACTGGATCTAATGTAGAAGGTCCTGGATTAGCGAATGTGAAAATAAATAAACCTAATAAAATAAATAATATAATTGCTATAATTTTCTTTTTATCCATTTTTCCTTACCTCCCTTAACTTTCTCTCATTCCTATAAAGAATGGACCAAATTGACGACCTTTACTAAAAGAACTTCTGTCATAGGTATAAACTTTATAACCTAAACCAACACATTCTTCTACAGTTCCATCATCAAATGTATGTGTTTTTTGACTTATGCAGAATACTGGATCTTTATCATTTTTAACATTAATAAAATCTGTTAACCAAATGATAGCAAGACCAATAATAACTATCCAAAATACAACATCAAAAATTTTCTTAAAAATATTCTTTTTTTCAGTGTTTTTGTTTTCAGTTATTTTTTCTTTCTTTTCCATAAAACTCACCACCTTTCGAGAACATAGTTTCTCTAACACTTTATATTCTACTAAATTTTCAAAATTTGTCAAGTTTTAACGTCAAATTTTGTTAATTAACTATAACAATTTGTTACCATTAATTTAATATATAGTATTTTATTAAAACAAAAAAATACTTCTCATAAGTATTTTTTATGCTTTATTTCTTTTTTTTATGAATAAAAGTATACCTGCTACTAATATAACACAAATAACTGTTGATCCAATAATTAAATAAATATTTGAATTTACAATATTATCATTTATTTTATCCTTATAATCTGGATTAAAACTAAATTCAAAATTAATTTCGCCTTTTTCTCCTGAAGCGGTGTTCCATTTTAATGTTTTTCCATCTGAAGATACCTCATCAGCATTATTACTTAATGTTTCATAAGGTAAAGTTATTTCAAAAGTTAAATCGTAATCGACATATTTTTCTCCACTAATTTCACTATAATATATTTTTGAAATATATTTTTCTCCTTCTTTTTTAAATAGTTTTTGTTCAGGTAAAAATGTATAATCTCTTATATCAAAACTAGCATCATCAGAAGTTATATCGTCAATATTATCTATTTTCAAAGTGAAAGTATAGCCTTTATAACCATCCTTTTCATATTTTTCTATTTCATAATATCCTTTTTCTTTTTCTGGAGAAATCCTTTCTTCTAAAAAACTCCACATTTCTTTTTCTGTATATTTTTTGTCATCAGTTTTGTTAATTTCATTCATAGCTCCATTTAAAAATTCATCATCAAAAGCTGAAATAATAGTTAATTCCATAGACTGATTTTCATTAATCTTAGTATGTATATTTTCTTTTACACTACAACCACTTAATAATAAAATCATTATAATAAATATTTTTTTCATAATAACCTACTTTCTAAATATCTTATTAATAAAATTTTTTCCAAAAACTTCTTCTAACATATTATTTTTAATTGATAATACTAAATAAATAGCTCCACCAATTAAGGCATATATTATTATTTCTAATAAAGCCCACAATCTTGTTGTTTCAAAATCTCCTAAAAATAATCTTACAATCATTATACTTAATAACATAATACCGTTTATCAATAATATTTTTATAAATGTTTCAACACTATTTTTATAATTGACTTTATATTCTTTTTTCAATTTATATAATAGATAAATAACAGCTAAAAATTGTACAAGCATAGTTGTAACAATACTACCATAGTAAGCTTCAAAACCTATAAATTTTACAAAGTGCATCATTGGTATATTTAATATTGCTTTTAAAATAAAGCTACCTAGTAAGGTACCTAATGCTATTTTAGGTCTATCTAAAGCATTAGTAGTATCAACTAAAACATAGAAAAAAGAATTAATAATAGATTGTAAAATAAAAAAACTAAATACATCAACACTCAATTTGTCATAACCATAAAATATTGTCCAAACACTACTAGACAAAAACCAAATACCTAAAGTCATTGGTAAAGCAATATATAAAATTATTTTCAAAGATTGATTTATTTTAACTGATACATCCTTATAATCTTTTAAAGTAGCACTTCTTACAATATTAGGTATAATACTCATAGTAAGACCAAATGTTATAGCTAAAATTATCATATTTAATTTAGATCCCCAAGTAGTGACAATACTTAAAATATTTTCAGCAGTATTAACATCATAACCTAAATAAACTAATCCTTTAACTACAGTAAAAATATCAACAGTATTATAAATAGATCTAATAAATTCAATTAAAATAAACGGCAAAGAATAAATAACTACTCTTTTAAATATTAATTTGTTAGTTAATTTTAATTCTTCTTTTTTTGGTTTTTCATCTCGTTTCAATTCTTCTCTATTTTTATTTATTTTATTAATAATATACAAATATGCTATTAAAGCACCAGCTGTTGCTCCAAATGTAGCTACGCCAACTGCTGTTGTAATAGATAAATTAAATACTTTTAAAGTTAAATAACTTCCACCTACAATTACTATTACTCTTACTAATTGTTCTATTACATTAGCTATAGCAGGAACTACCATCATTCTATGACCTTGAACATATCCTTTACTAACACTTAGAATAGGAATAAACAATAAAGCAGTTGATATAATTCTAATAACAAATGTTATATCTTCTATTGTATTACCACCTTCAATATCCCCTATTATCAAATAAGAAATTTGAGGTGCAAAAATAAATAAAATTAAAAAACTAATCAGTCCTAAAATAACTATTATATATTTACCTATTTTGTATGCTCTTTCCTGCGCATCATAGTAACTTAAAGTATTATATTCACTAACTGCTTTAGCCATTGCACTAGGTATTCCTGTTGAAGAAAGTGATGCAAATACTGCATATATGGTATAAGCATAACTATATAAAACAGCACCTTGTGTTCCTATAATAGCTCTAAAAGGAATAACATAAATTATTCCTAATATTTTACATAATACTATTCCAATTGTCGATACCAATGCTCCTTCAACAAAGCTGTTTTTTTTCACTATAATCACTTCCCATAAATTATCATAGCAGAAAAACAATATAATTGTTCTTCTCCTACTATACTAATTGCAACTTGATATTTAATATCGATAACTTCTTTATCTTTAATAAATTCATTAACACTATCTTCTAGATCTTTTTCATGACCTTCATCAAATATTTTAACTTTCATTTTTTTTCACCTAAATAATAATAACACATTAAAACATCCAAAATTGTCATTTTAATGATTTTCTTATTTCTTTATAATTTTTACAATATTTAGATACTAAACTCCAAAAATTCTTTGAATGATCAAAATGAATAAAATGACTCAGTTCATGAACAATTACATAGTCAATTTGCTCATAACCATATTTAATTAATTCACTATTTAAAGTGATACTATTATTTTTATTACAAACTCCCCACCTAGTCTTCATTTTTCTTATTTTTAATTTAGGATAAGGAATCCTTTCTTCAAATAAATTATAAATATAATCTAACCTTTCTTTAAATATTATTTCCGTATTCTTCTTTAACCATTTATTTAAATAATCTTCACTTTTAACAAATATTTTATTGTTACTTATTTCAATATCACAATAATTAACAAATATAATATCATATTCTTTATTTAAATAATAAAATCTATTATTTCTTTCTAATTTTTGATTACTTTTTTCAATCATTTTTTTTATAACATCATAATTTTTGTCTAATAAATTTTCAATATAACTTTTATTTACAAAATAATTAGTTGTTATATATATTTTATTATCTCTTATTCTAATATAAGTATTTTTATTATTCTTTTTTTCTATCACTACTTCATATTCAATATTATCAACTACATATGTCATATATAAATTATATCATTTATAGATAAATTTTACAATATTTGTATTGAAAAGGAAAGTAGCAAACTAAAATTTGCTACCCGCGAACACACGCAACTGCACGGGCGGAATAGAAGAAACTACTACTACCTATGTTCCTAGAGAAGTTGAACAAACCGGCATTCGAACCTTCATCGAAGCGGCCGCCCCGATAGAACCAAGAATAACTAGAGCGCGGAAAGTACGCGTAATCACTATACCATCCACCTGAACTACTTCCAAAAGTCTTTAATGTTTCTTTTATTGCATCTCCTAATTTTCCTCGTCCGTGGGTACTATTAGAAGTTCCATATGTATAGCTATCGTAATATATTGAATCTGGTGGGGTACTAAACCCTGCACTACTTGAATAAAATGCTCCACTACTATTTACCATATTGCCCATTACATACTCCCAAACTCCTCCACTCATATCATATATCCCATAGATATTCCCGGTCGTACTTGCTTTTGTTCCTAATGTTCGATCACTTGCATAATCCCCAATACTTCCATCATAATTTACAATTTTGCCATCATAAGTATAATATCCATAATTATAATATATATTTGAAGATGTTGAACTACTTGGATATTGGGTTGCTACAGTATTAGTACTTCCTCCAACATTTCCTCCACTTCTTCCCGTATAATAACTACTACTATTATTTATATATACTTCTTCAGTCATTCCATATTTACTATGAGATAAGTATGCTACTGCTCCCCATTCCATATTTTTCATCATATGACTATCGCCGTTTAAATTATAGGTTGTATTTATATTTTGAATGGCTGTGAAAAATGAAGATACTGTTTGACTTCTTAAACTTGTTACATTTGGTTTTATAGTTATTTTACTTGTACTTCCACTTACTTCAAATTTTCCTACCCAAAAGCCTGTTAATTCTGTATCTCCTAAGGTAAATGCTGGATGAGTATACCAAGCACCATTGGTTGCATTTGTACAAATTTCACTTGTTGTTCCCGATGTTGAAATTGCATCCATACAACTTACTGTTCCAGTTGAAGAAGTTCCACTTTCAAATTGTATTTGAATTTCTTGTGGTTCTACACTTCCATTATTTGCATTAAACAACTGATATTTATATCTTGGTATCCATACATACCACAAATCAATATCATCTTCTGTAACTACTTCGCCTACATTTTTAGTTGTATTTAATACTACTGCATTGGCCCATTCTTTGGCATCATAATCATACCATTTTTGTTTAGTATCTGCTACTACCCAATTATCATTTTCATATTTAATAGGCACCATTTTATCTAATAATTTAGGAATATTTGCCCCGCTGTTATCCGTATATTCATTAGTTATTTCTTCACTATTTCCAGATTCGCCATTTAATTCTTCCATTACTTCATTTTTAAGTTTATCTAAAATCATTTTCCTAGCACCCATAATACTTAAAATACTAAACAATAATAATAAAAATAATATTAACAACGAATATATAATACCAGATATTGCAAAACCTTTCTTATTCAATTTTAACACCCTCTTTACTATAAAAATTATATCAAATAATAAATAATTTATCAATAAAAAAACGACTAAAAAATTAGTCGTCATACATTAATACTTATAAGTTTAAAATTGAAACTTCATCGGTACTAAATGTAGTCTATGTATTTGAATATATATATTCAAATATATTATACTCATTTTAATCACTATTATTCATTTCATAGTAATTATGATTAATTGCTATTCCAAGAACAATAATATAAGATATAAAATAAATTAATAACATTAAGATTGCAATATTTGCTAAACTACCATAAATAATATCATAATGAGCAATATTATTTACATAAAATGAATAAAAAGTACTAACAATAATGATGGCAATAGTAGCAAATAAACTACCATGATTTACATATTTACTTTTTATTTTTTTGTCTGGTGCTAGAGTATAAAGAATTTTAATAATTAAAAATATAGTAAAGAAAGCAACTATAGTTTTTACTATTAAAATAATTATATAATTACTAGCAATAAATTCACCTAGAATGCCAAAAGATGATAATTTTGTTAATATAAATGAACCAAAAGCTAAAACAATTAATGTTACAACAAATAATATTAATAACCAAAAAGTCATAAATAAAGCTTTAATTCTTCGATAAATATAGTTTTTACTTTTAATTTTATATAACATATTAGAAGCTGTTATTAAACTATCAGATGCATTACTTGCAACAAAAAAACCAATTATAACGAATATTATATTTGTCACATTTAAGCCATCAAAAAAAGGTAAAACAATTTCTACAACTTCGTCTGGAAACAAATTACTAATATAATTAACAATACTAGTTGTTGACAAAGATAAACTAGATGCAACCATACCAAATAACGATGCTATTGGAGCTAAAGAAAGAATAAGAAAAAAAGCCAGATTACCAGGAAGTATCAACATTTCTGGTAATCTTAGCACATGCCATAAATTAATTAAAAATTTTTTCAATCCTTTTGTTCCTCTTTGTTATTCTTCATATCTAAAGTTGCTTCATTTATAGCATCATCAATAGTTTTTATAGCATCATTTATCATACTATAACCAATAGCAGAACCAAAACCATGTTTCAATTCTTTTAATTCTTTTCCTAATTTTCTCATATATGTAATAACTTGTTTTTCTTCATACCCTATTAAATATATCAAAAATTCATTTCCATTAGTTCTTATTATCTCACTATTTTCCATTTGATTTAAAATTAATATATTTGCGGCTTGCTTAATTACTTCATCGCCTTCAGAATGTCCATAATTATCATTAATATATGCAATATTATTTAAATCAACTATAATTATAGTTTGAGGATACACATCAGTATTATCCCATCTTTCAATAGAATCATTTAAATAAGTACGATTTTTTAAAGATGTTAAAGCATCAATGTAACGTAATTTATCCTCTTTTGATAAATTCTTATTTTTTTTCTTTGGTTTTATTTTTATTATTGCTAAAACCACTAATAAAATACCAACAATACTACCTAAAATAACTGCAAAATTTTTTAAGACTATTGGCGTTTTGTTAACTAGCAATAGTTCACTTAAACCATCAGTTATAAATTTTTGAGTATCGTTAAATCTTATATAAAAATCAAAAAAATTATTAAATATTTCATTATCAGAAATATCTCTGCTTATAAATGAATTATTATCACAATCATATTGATAAGCTATAATATAATTTTTCAAATCATTTGTATAATAATTGTAATTATAAGTGTCTAAAGCTATAACACTATCTTCGTTAATGTTGTTAATTAGATCTTCCATATTAGAATATGCAGTAACAGTTATATTATTATTAACTAAATATTCTGAAACATTAGTAGATTCTAATGATACAACATTATCTAATGATTTAATTGAATTAATTATTTTATCATTTGATGAATGTTTTAAAATAATAATTGAATTTTCATAAACTGGAACTGTTTTATATGTATCAATATTATAATTTGTATTAGAATTTATTCCATAAAATAAATCAATTTGATTAGTATTAAATGCTTCTAATAAGCTATTTATATTATTATATTTTTTATAACTAATTTCAGCATTAGTTAGTTTTGAAAAACTAGATAATAATTGATAATTTATTCCAGCTAATTTATTATCTAACAAAGTATCGTAAGGTGCGTTTTCAATAAATCCATAAACATACCTTTTACTACGAAATTTAACAGTTTCTTCATCATTAATATTTTTAAAATTTAAGTAATTTTTTGATAGATATTTATTATATAATTCGTCATAATTATTACTTGCCCATTTATTGTAATATTTCGTTAAAATAGTATTTAATTTTTCTGTTTCACCTAAATCTAAAACATAATATTTTTTATAATCGCTTATATTATAAGCAATTTTATAATTATTATCAATTAATTGTTTTAAATTAGTAGTCTTAAGCATTACAATTGCATTTAATTTTGTATCATCTTTATTAAATTCATTTATCAATTCTTCTTCACTATCATATGTTTTATAACTTACATCAGCTTTGAACAAATAATTATTAATATTATTTAGATTTTCATTTAAAACACCAATAGTTAATCCTTTTAATTCATCAATTGTTAAAAATGTTTCATTTTTTGTAACTAAAACATAATTATCTTCATAAATTGTAATCTGATTTTCAGAAACATTTTCAACTAATTTAAATGAATAATCTGATTTTATTTCATCACCTAACTTATAAGATACCTTATTAAATGATAAATTTGTTTCTTTATTTAATGAATCTAAAAAATCTATAATTATTCCTTCACCATTATAACTTAAAATAGGAATACCATCAATTATTGACATGTCAATAACATTATTTTTGTTGCTTTCAATCCATTGTTTTTCAAACAAATTTAAAGTTGTTATTTTATCTTCTTTAGTTAAAAAATTGTATACCAATAATCCAATTATTAATAATACTACAACTATAACGCTTATTATAATTACTTTTTTATTCTTCATCTTCTTCACCTACATTATTAGTCCAACTAAATGAAGAAGCACTTTTTGAATGGTATCCAATAGATGGATATTGTTCATTATTTTCATTTGTCAAATAAACCTCTATATCATAAAAGCTAATTACTTTAGTACTCAAAGTATCTAATATGATATCACCTAACTTTTGAACATCAGCTAATTTAGTACTATCTTTTACACTTATAAAAAATTTCATAACTGCCACATTTGTTTCATACTTTACTTCTTCCACTAAATTCGAATCCATTATCTTTGATTTAATTTGTTCAATTACAGCATTATCAATTTCTGGGGCATTGTCTAGCCTATCACCATATACACTTTCACTACTAGGATAAAACATACGATAAACTGCAAAAGCCATTAAAATAAATAATACTAAACAAATAATTCCTACAATTACAATTGTTTTATTTTTTTTCATAAACTTCATATCTTCACTCCTAACAATAACATTATAATATAAATATATGATTAAATCAATATTAAAATAATTTCAAAAAAAATCCTAAATTTTAGGATTTTTCAATTAGATTTAAGTTTTTCTTTTCTTCTTCAATTATCTCAATTAATTGTTCTTCAGTAGGAAAATTTAATCTATATTGTGAAGCAAAAATTGTTTTATTATCTTTTGGTAAAGTATATTTTACAACTGTTTTATTTCTATCAGTTGATAATAAAATACCAATAGTTGAATTTTCTTCTTTATCTTTAATTACTCTATCATAATAATTAACATATAACTGCATTTGTCCGATATCTTGTGGAGTTATTTTAGTAGTCTTTAAATCTATTATTACAAAACATTTCATAATTCTATTATAAAATACTAAATCCGGATAAAAATGATCTTCTTCAATTGTTATTCTAACTTGAGAACCAACAAACATAAATCCACGTCCTAATTCAAGTAAAAACTCTTTTAAATGTTTTAAAATGTTTTTCTCTAAATCAGATTCTAAATATATAGTATTTTCTTTGATATCTAAAAATTCTAATATAAAAGGATCTTTAACTAAATCTTCTAATCCATTTATAGTTTGTCCTTTATTTGCTAATTCTAAAACTTTGTCTTTATCTTTTGATAATTTTAAACGTTCATACAATAATGAACATATTTGTCTTTGAAGTTCCCTTACACTCCACATAGAATTAATTGCTTCATGCAAATAAAAATTTCTTTTATCATCATCAGTTATTTTTATTATTTCTAAATAATGAGACCA
>CALVIQ010000051.1 GCA_944331815.1 uncultured Bacilli bacterium | reverse complement strand
TTTTCTAATAAATATTTAACAACTTCATTGTTTTTATTTTCTTTCATACAAAAATCCTTCCTTGGTTATATATTTCTATATTACCATAGAAAGGATTTATCTTTACACAAAATTATTTACATACTCTTACACAGTTAAATTTTTACGGTCTATTCGATAATCATAACAAAATATTTTTCCTAAATTTATATAAATATAACGAACTTTTTCTAAATCTGTTAAATTATCAGGAATTGATGACATTATGAAATTTAATGATGGTATAATATTTTGTCCTATATGTAAGTTCAAAAAAATTCACCTCCTAAATACAATTATATTAAATTTAATTGCTTTGTCAATTTTAATATACATAAAAGAAAAGAATTAATTCTTTTCTACTTTAATAACAACATCTTCATCATTTAATTTATCATCAAATACTAAAGTTTCATCTTTAACTAATTCATCACCTAAAACTTCACCCATAACATAATCATAATATTTATCTAACATTTGATTAATCTTATCACTTCCATGATAAATAACTTTAATATGATCTGTTATAACAAAATCAGCTTCTTTCCTTAAACTTTGTGTTTTACGAACAAATTCACGAGCTAAACCTTCTAATATTAAATCATCTGTTAATTCAGTATTTAATACAACACAAGTTTTATTATTACTGCTTGAAGCATAACCTTCTTTTTGTTTTAAAGATATTAAAACCATTTCATTAGTTAATTTAAAATCTTCATTACCTAATTTAACAGTTAATCCATCACTTTGTAATAAATTAATATCTTTACTTGATAATTTAGTTAATATTTTTTGTAAATCTTTTACTTTAGGTCCTAAAGTCTTACCTAAAACTTTAAAATTAGGTTTAACAATATAATCTAAATATTCACTCATATCTTCTTTAAAGATTATTTCTTTAACATTTAATTCTTCTTCAATAACAGATATTAAATTACCAATAATTTTTTCATCATTTTTAGGTAAAATTAAATGTGATATAGGTTGTCTTACTTTAATATTAGCTTCTTCACGAGCAAATCTTCCTAACGAACAAACATCTCTTACTAAATCCATTTGTTCTTCTATTTTTTCATCAATTAATTTTTCATTATATTTAGGGAAATCAGCTAAATGAATAGATTCTTCACCAGTTAATTTTTGATATATTTCTTCAGTTAAGAAAGGTGTTATAGGAGCACATAACTTACATAATGTTACTAATACTTCATAAGTTGTTAAATAAACTGCTTTCTTAGATTCAGATAATTCACTATCCCAGAATCTTCTTCTATTACTTCTAATATACCAATTTGATAAATCATCATTTAAAAATGGTACTATTAATCTTGCAACTTTATTTAAATCATATTCTTCATAAGCTGAAGTTACATTTTTAATTAATTTATTTAATTTAGATAATAACCATCTATCTATTAATTCTCTTTTGCTTTCTTCAATATGATATTCTCTTGGATCGATATGATCAGCATTAGCATACATTTCAAAGAATGAATAAGCATTTTTAAATGTTGATATATATTTAGAATATATTTCTTTTAGTCCTGTTTCATCAAATTTTAAAGGTGTCCAAACAGGAGATGCATATAACATATAATATCTTACTGTATCCGCTCCATACTCGGTCATAATTTTAACAGGATCAATAATATTACCAGTTGATTTACTCATTTTTTTACCATAAGCATCTAACATCATATCATTAACTACAACATTTTTAAAACTTGATTCTCCTGATATAATAGTTGATATAACTAATAGTACATAGAACCATCCTCTTGTTTGATCTACGCCTTCAGCAATAAAATCAGCTGGAAATTGTGATTCAAACAATTCTTTATTTTCAAATGGATAATGAAATTGAGCATAAGGCATAGATCCTGAATCAAACCAAACATCCATTACATCTTTTACTCTGTCCATTACTTTACCACATTTACTACATTTAATATGCAATTCATCAACATAAGGACGATGTAACTCTAAATTTTTAACATCAACATCTTCAATTATTTTTTGTTGTAATTCATCTAAAGATCCAATTACTTCTTTGTGTCCACAATCACAAGTCCATATAGGCATTGGACAACCCCAATATCTATTTCTTGAAATTCCCCAATCAACCATGTTTTCTAACCAATTAGCAAATCTTTTTTCACCAATATAATCAGGATACCAATTAACTTTTTTATTAGCTTCAATTATCTTATCTTTATATTTAGTAGTTTCAACATACCATGCTGGTTTAGCATAATAAATTAAAGGACTTTTACATCTCCAACAATGTGGGTAATCATGAACTATTTTAATTTTCTTAAATAATTTATCATTTTCTTTTAAATATTTAATAATTTCAATTTCTAAATCAGTATCAGTTACTAATCTACCTTTCCAAGGTCCTTCAGTTTAACATCCATCTTTTCCAACAGGATTAACAAAAGAAATACCTTTTTCTCTACATACCCTATTATCATCAACACCATAAGCTGGCGCAATATGAACAATGCCAGTACCATCAGAATCAGTTACATAACTATCAGCTATAACTTCAAATGCTTTACCTTCTACTTTAACAAATGGTAATAATTGTTCATATTTGATACCTTGTAAATCACTACCTTTATATTTTTCTAATACTTTATAATCTTCACCTAAAACTTTATCAGCTAAAGATTCACATAAAATAAATTTATAACCTTGACTTTCAACTTTCAAATAAGTTAAATCTGGATTAACACAAATAGCAACATTAGCCATTAAAGTCCATGGTGTTGTTGTCCAAACTAAGAAATAAACATCTTCATCTACTTTCTTAAAAGGAACAATAACAGTATTTACTGGATCTTGTTGATATCCTTGAGCTACTTCGTTACTAGATAATTCAGTACCACATCTAGGACAATAAGGTAAAACTTTATTTCCATGATAAATTAAACCTTTTTTATCCATTTCTTTAATAATCCACCATTCAGATTCAATATATTCATTATCACAAGTAACATAAGGATGCTCACAATCAATAAATTGTCCCATCATATCAGTTATTATTTTGACTTCATTTATATTAGTAGCTGTTTCACAATTACACTCATGACAAAAATTTTCAATACCGAAATTTTCAATATCAGATTTGTTTTTAAAACCTAGTTTCTTTTCAACATTAACTTCAATAGGTAACCCATGAGTATCAAGTCCAATTTTCCTTAATACTCGATATCCTTGCATAGTTTTATATTTAGTAAATGAATCTTTAATTGTTTTAGCAAATACATGATGTATTCCTGGTTTAGCATTAGCATAAATTGGTCCATCATAAAAAACATAGTTTTTTTTACCATTTCTATTTTTGATAGACTTTTCAAAAATATTATTTTCTTTCCAAAAAGATAATACTTCACTTTCTGCTTCATTAATTTGTTTTTTGTTTAGTTCTTTAAAATTCATAAAATACCTCCTGTAATATATAAAAAAGGTGATACCATAAAGGGCGAATATATCCGCGGTACCACCTTTTTTTTTAACTTATTTAACTATAACGCGTTACCGTTTTTATCTTATCCATAAAAAGCATCCAAAGTGATCTATATATTAATTATTTATTAGTTTTCACCAACCACTAACTCTCTATAAAACAAATTTAATATACCGTCTTTTTCATCTGCTATATTTCAATTTTTTCAATATCCTCAATTAATTCAACTTGCGTAGATAAAGCATCTTTTAACCTTCTTTTAAATACTATCATATTTCTTCTTAACATATCAGATTCTTTTTCGATAGTTTCAGCTTTCAATAATGCTTCATTTACTATTCTATTAGCATTTTTCTTTGCATCGCTAACTATTATATCTCTTTCTTGATAAGCTGTCAACTTAATTTGTTCAGAAGTTTTTTCAGCCATCAAAATAGCTTTTTTTAAATTTTCTTCCATTCTTTCAAATTGTGCAATCTTACTAGTTAAAGTTAAGTTTTCTTGTTCTAATCGTTTTAAATCAGATAATTGTTTCTGTTTATCATCTTGATTTAATTTTGTAAGTTCATTTATTTTTTTATCTTTTTCTTCTATATCTTTAACCATTGCTTCTACTTTAGCTATTACTTTATCAAGAAAGTCATTTACTTCATTAGGATCATAACCTCTTAATACTCGGCTGAACTTTTCCATAACTCCACCTCAAAATAAGTATATTTACCACTCTATATTAA
>CALVIQ010000050.1 GCA_944331815.1 uncultured Bacilli bacterium | reverse complement strand
TATCACCATCAGAATTTTATAAATATATAACAACTGGAGAATATCCAATAAAAATTGGAAAAAGCAAAAAAAATAAATCCCTTCTTCTTAAAAATTAAAATTTGTCCTTGACAAAGGGTACATTTTAAAAAATATGTTAGAAGCAAATATGAGTATTGAAACAATATCAAAATTAACGGGATTATCTGTAAAGAAAATAAAAGATATGTTACTTTAGTATTATTTTATGGTATACTTAATTGTAGGAGTGATATTATGATTGAAACACCACACATTAAGTGTAATAAAGAAGATATTTCTAATATTGTATTAATGCCAGGAGATCCTTTGAGAGCAAAATTTATTGCCGAAACGTATTTATCTGATTACAAACTAGTTAATAATGTAAGAAATATGTTAGCATATACAGGATATTATAAAGGTAAAAAAATTACGGTTTTTTCTTCAGGTATGGGTATGGCAAGTATGGGAATATATTGTTATGAATTATATAAATTTTTTGATGTTAAATATATAATAAGAATTGGTTCATGTGGTAGCACTAATAAAGATATTAAACTGTTAGATACTATACTTTCTACATCAAGTTATACGGAAACGAATTTTAGTTATACTTATAGTTCAATTAATATTAATGAAGTTGAATCTAGTAAATATTTAAATGATATTATTTTAAGCAAAGATAATAACATAAAAAAAGGAAGAACTATTTGTAGCATGGTTTTTGATGCTTATATTGATAATCAAGAAGAATATAATAAAAGATTACCTAAAGATGTGTTAGCAGTTGAAATGGAAGCATTTGCCTTATTTTATATAGCTAAATTGTTAAATAAAGAGGCAACATGTTTATTAACTGTATCTGACTCTTTATATGATAAAAAGCAAATTAGTTCAGATGATCGACAAACCAATTTAAAACATATGATAGAACTTGCTTTAGAAGCTAGTTTGGAGGTTTTATAATGAATTTAATGGAAAAAGCAATTGAAGCAAAAAATAAATCTTATAGTCCTTATTCTAATTTTCGAGTTGGAGCTGCTTTACTTACAAAAGATGGTAAAATATATACGGGATGTAATATTGAAAATGCTTCATACTCCCCTAGTTGTTGTGCAGAAAGAGTAGCTTTTTTTAAAGCAATAAGCGATGGTTATAAAGATTTTGAAGCAATAGCAATAAGTGGTGATAAAGAAAATTGTTATCCATGTGGTGTCTGCCGTCAAGTAATGAGTGAATTCTGTGACAAAAATTTTAAAATCTATATTGATGATAAAGAATATACTTTAGAACAATTGTTACCGTATTCTTTTGATTTGGAGAAATAACTATGCGAATGTATGACATAATAGAAAAGAAAAAAAATAAATTTTCTTTAACAAAAGAAGAAATAGAATTTTTTGTTAATGGGTATGTTTTAAATAAAATACCTGATTATCAAATTTCTAGTTTATTAATGGCAATTGTTTTAAATGGTATGGATGATTTGGAAGTTACTAATTTAACTTTAGCAATGGCTAATTCAGGTGATAAATTAAATTTAGATTTTAATGCTGTGGATAAACATTCAACGGGTGGTGTTGGTGATAAAACAACTTTGATAATTGCGCCAATAGTAGCTTGTTTAGATTGTAAAGTAGCTAAAATGAGTGGTAAAGGTTTGGGTTATACTGGTGGAACTATCGATAAATTAGAATCGATACCTAATTTTAAAGTTCAATTAGATGATGATAAATTTGTTAAACAAATAAATGATATTAATGTTAGTATAATTAGTCAAACTAAAAATATAGCTCCAGCTGATAAAAAAATATATGCATTAAGAGATGTAACTGCTACAGTTGAAAGTATCCCTTTAATAGCTTCTAGTATTATGAGTAAAAAAATAGCAAGTGGTGCTAAAAATTTAGTGTTAGATATTAAGGTTGGTAGTGGTGCTTTTATGAAAAATATTAAAGATGCTACTAAATTGGGGCAAACAATGGTTAATATTGGTAAAAATGCATCAATTAATACAGTAGCTATTTTAACTAATATGGATGAACCATTAGGCAATAATATTGGTAATAATTTAGAAGTTATTGAAGCAATTGAAGTATTAAAAGGTAATGGTCCTAAAGATATAACTAATATTTCTATTGAATTAGCTAGTTATATGGTAAGTATTACTAAAAAAATTAATTATGAAATAGCAAAAGAAAAAGTAATTGAAGTACTAAATAGTGGTCAAGCGTTAAATAAATTTTATGAATTAATAAAATATCAAGGTGGTGATATTTCAAAATTAATTCATAATTCTAAATATGAATATAAAGTATATGCTAAAGAATGCGGTTATATAACTAAAATGGATACGGCTAAAATAGGTAAAATAAGTTCGATGTTGGGTGCAGGTAGAATTAAAAAAGATGATTTAATTGATTATAATGCTGGGATTATTTTAAATAAAAAAATTAATGATTATGTCAATGAAAACGATTTATTAGCCACATTATATACTGATAGAGAAATAGATTTAAGTAAAGAATATCTATCTAGTTTAGAAATATCTGATAAACCAATTGAAAATAAATTAATATTAGAGGTAATTAAATGAAAGATATAGTAAATAAATTAATTTTATTAAACAAAACAATATCTACAATGGAATCTTGTACAGGTGGTTATTTAGCTCATTCTATAACCAATATTGAAGATTCTAGTAAAATATTTAAATTTGGAGCAGTTACTTATTCTAATGAATATAAAATAAAAATGGGAGTAGATAGTAATATTATTGATAAATATACTGTTTATAGTATTGAAACAGCTAATTCTATGAGTAAAGCCATATCTTTATATACTGATTCAGATTATGGCATAGGAATAACCGGAAAATTAAATAGACAAGATGATTCTAATCCGTATGGTTCTAATAATATAGTATATGTGAGTATATATGATAAATCAAAAAATCATAATTATACAATGACTATCGAAAATTTAATTGGTACTAGAGAAAATATGAAAAAAGAAATAATTAATAAAATAATAATTTTATTAAAACAAATTGTATAAAAGTTAAAATAAATAATCAATATTAATTAGGTGATAAAAATGAAAAAATTAATATTGGTTATTTTTTTAATAATTTTATTTTATGTATGTGTTGGTCATGTTTCTAGTTTAGCTATTCCTACTGATGCTTTAAGAATAAGAGTAATTGCTAATAGCAATTCAGAATACGATCAAAAAATTAAAAAAATAGTAAAAGAAAATATTCAATATAAAATGTATGAATTACTTAAAAATACTAAAGGAATAGATGAAGCAAGAAGGATTATTAATAATAATTTAGATAATATAAATGAGGAAGTAAAAATGACTTTACAGTTGTTAAACTATGAATTAGGATATGATGTTAATTTTGGATTAAATTACTTTCCAAGTAAAGAATATAAAGGAGTTACATATGATGAAGGTTATTATGAATCATTAGTTATTAAATTAGGAGAAGGTAAAGGTGATAATTGGTGGTGTGTTTTATTTCCACCATTATGCCTATTAGAAGCAGAAGAAAGTACAGAAGTAGAATACACTTCATTTGTCAAAGAACTACTAAATAAATATTTGTAGTTTTTTTATTTAAATGATTTATTATTTGTAATTGAAAAAGCAAAGAAATGAGTAAAAATTTTCAAAAAATTTTCCATGCGCGCGTAATTTAGGTCTTGAAATTAATAAAAAAATAATGTATACTTGAATTAAGTTAAAGATAATAGTCTTAGATAAATGAAAGGAGAATATATATGTATAAAAGACGCAAAGGATTTACACTTATTGAGTTACTTGCTGTAATTATTATTTTAGCAATCATAGCTCTTATAGCAA
>CALVIQ010000049.1 GCA_944331815.1 uncultured Bacilli bacterium | reverse complement strand
AAAGTTCCACTACAAAGAAAAATTACAAGATATATGTTAGATTTTAAAAACATAGAAAAATTGATATTTGATGTAATTCCAAATATCAATTAATATTACATAATTAATTTTTAAGCGATTGCCATATCTTTTTTGCTTTTTAATATAAAATATAGTATAATTAATTAGGTGGTTTTAATGTATAAAAAACTAATTATATTTGGTAGCATATTTTTATTACTTGATCAGATATCAAAAGGATTAATAAATATCTTTATGAATGTTAATGATAGTATAAAAATATTTAATTTTTTAAATTTAACTTATGTTCATAATACTGGAGCAGCATTTAGTATGTTAAGTGGAGCTAGATATCTTTTTATAATTTTAGCTATTGTTGCTTTAAATATAATATATATTTTTTTTATAAAAGATAAAAATTTAAATAATTATGAAATAATTACATATGCATTATTGTTAAGTGGGATAATTGGTAATTTGATAGATAGAATTTTATATGGATACGTAATTGATTTTATAGATATTACAATATTTAATTTTGCTATTTTTAATTTAGCTGATTCATTTATTGTAATTTCGGTTATATTATTATTGTTGGGGATGAAAAAATGGAACACAAAGTAGAAAATGGTAATGTTAGAATAGATATTTATTTATCTAAATTATTAGATGTAAGTAGAAGTAAAATAAGTAAATCGAATATAATTGTAAATGGAAAGCAAGTTAAAAGTAGTTATATAGTAAAGGAAAATGATATAATTGAAATACCTGATTTAATAGAAGAAGAAATTAAAGCTGAACCAGAGAAAATGGATTTAGATATTGTTTATGAAGATGATGATGTTATAGTAGTTAATAAAGAAAATGGTATGGTTGTGCATCCTGCTATTGGCAATACTAAACATACATTAGTAAATGGATTGTTATACCATTCAAAAGAATTAAGTAAAAATAATGGTGAATTTAGACCTGGTATCGTTCATCGAATTGATGCTTATACTACAGGTTTATTAATGGTAGCTAAAAATGATAAGGCTCATGAATTCTTAGCTAAACAATTAAGTGAGAAAACTACTCATCGAAAATATATTGCTTTAGTTTGGGGTGTTATTAATAATGATACAGGTACTATTGATGCTCCAATTGGAAGAGATATAAATGATCGAAAAAAAATGAGTATTACAGCAAGTGGTAAAGAAGCAATTACGCATTTTAAAGTTTTAAAAAGATATAAAGATGCTACTTTAATTGAATTAAAACTAGAAACAGGAAGAACTCATCAAATAAGAGTTCACATGAATTATATAGGTCATCCTGTAGTAAATGATCCTGTTTATGGAAAAAGAAAATTGATTGATAATACGGGACAGTGTTTACATGCTAAAGAGTTAGGGTTTATTCATCCTAAAACAAAAAAATATATGGAATTTAGTAGAGAATTACCAGAGTGTTTTATTAACATATTAAATAAATTTGAGGAGGAATTATGAATTATCTAGAACAAAATGAAGAAATAATAGTTAAATTATTACATTATTTTATAACTGATAAGAATTATAATCCTGTAATATTACATGGAGCAAAAAATGAAATATGGTTAGAAAATTTAGATAATGATTATAAGATAATTAGAATAGTTTCCAATTATATTCATAATGATGAACAGTTAGAATACGATGTTTTAAGAACTAAACAAATAATGAAATCAATCAAGAAAAAAACTTTATCTTTAAAAGTTCCTACATTAAGTATTTTTGTTAATTTAGGAGAAAATGTTCATTTAGATAAAGAAATGAGTATAGATAATATTACTTGCTTAAAAGCAACAAAATTAGATGATGTAATAAAAAATAACACTATTTTAGAATGTTTCCCTGATATAACTAAAACTTTAGATTATAAAGAAGAAGGAATGAATTTATTTTTAAAATTAACTTCAGAAATTAATAAAAAAACTGAAAAAGATGCTAAAGAAGCTGAAAAAATATTTGGTCCTAAAAAACCGATTGTGACTTATACTTTAATATTTATAAATATTTTACTTTTTATAGCAATGTATTTATTTGGTAATGGAAGTGAAGATAGTTTAACTTTATTGACTTTTGGAGCAAATTATAGACCTTTAATATTAGAATTTAATCAATATTATCGTTTAATTATGTCAAGTTTTCTACATATTGGAATATTACATTTGTTATTTAATATGTATGCACTATATATTATTGGGGCACAGATAGAAAATTTTTATGGAAAAATAAAATATTTAATTATATATTTAGGTAGTGCCATATTTGGTAGTTTATTATCAATATGCTTTCATGATGGTATATCAGCTGGAGCTAGTGGAGCTATATTTGGACTATTAGGTGCAATATTATATTTTGGATATCATTATCGATTATATTTAGGTAATGTTTTACAATCCCAAATTATTCCAATTATTATATTAAATTTATTTTTAGGATTTATTACACCTGGTATAGATAATGCTTGTCATATTGGTGGGCTTATAAGTGGTATATTTTTAGCAATGGCTTGTGGTATCAATAAAGATAAAAAAATTGAGAGAATAAATGGATTTATATTAACGATAATATTTACAATTTTTATTTTATTTTTAATAAAAAATATTAATTTTTAAGTTAATATTTTTTTGATGTTGACAAATTTTAAAAAAAATTATATAACTATATAGTGAATTGGAGGAGTAAAATGCAAACAACATATATATTTGGTCATAAGAAACCTGATACAGATTCAATATGTGCAAGTATCAGTTTGTCATATTTAAAAAATAAACTTGGTTTAAAAACAGAACCTATGACTTTAGGAGAAATAAATAAAGAAACAAAATATGCTTTAAATTATTTTAATCTAAAACAGCCTAAATATTTAAATGATGTTAAATTACAAGTAAAAGATATTGAATATAAAAAGAATTGTTATTTAAATGGAAAAGAATCAATAAATACAGGTTTTAATTACATGAATAAAAATGATTTAACAGGATTACCTATTGTAAATGATAATAAAAAATTAGTCGGATTAGTTACATTAAAAGAATTAGCTAAAGAATTAATTCAAGGAAATTTTGTTCATTTAAAAACATCATATACAAATATTTTGAATACTTTAGATGGTGAAGAAATATTAAAATTTGATGACGAAATAGAAGGAAATATAATGGCTGCAGCTTTTAGAAGTACAACATTTATTGAGAATATAACAATAAAAGAAGATGATATTTTAATAGTAGGGGATAGAAATAACATTTTAGAATACGTAATTACGGCAAAAGCTAAATTGATAATTTTAGTTGGTAATGGTAAACTTTCAGAACATAATTATGAACTAGCTAAGCAGAATAAAGTTAATATAATTAAAACAAAGCATGATACTTTCTATGCATCAAAATTAATTGGATTAAGCAATTATATTGAAAATGTTGCTTTTTCATCACCTACTACTATTCAAGATACAGATTATTATTCTTATTTTAAAGAAATAAGTGATAAAACAAAACATACCAATTATCCAGTTGTTAATAAAAAAGGTGATTGTTTAGGTTTGTTTCCTTTAACTTTATCAAGCCTTAAAAATCCAAAACAAGTAATTTTAGTTGATCATAATGAGAAAGAACAAAGTGTTGATGGACTTGAAGAAGCAAATATAATTGAGGTAGTAGATCATCATAAATTAGGTACTTTAGCTACAACAATGCCAATTAATTTTAGAAATATGGCCGTTGGTAGTTCTAATACAATAATTTATAATTTGTTTAAAGAAAATAAAATTGTAATTCCACAAAATATAGCTGGTGCTATGTTATCTGGAATAATATCTGATACATTGCTATTAAAATCACCAACAACAACAAAATTAGACCAAGAAGCAGTTTTCGAGTTGGAAAAAATTGCTAATGTTGATTATAATAAATATGGTATGGAAATGTTTAAAGCTGGATCATCATTAGAAGGAATTTCTAAAGAAAATATAATTTATCAAGATTTCAAAAAATTTAATTATAATAATGAAAACATTGGTGTAGGACAAGTATTTACAACTGATGTTGATTACATATTAAATGAAAAAGAAGAATATATAAAATTATTAAATGATATTTCAAATAATGATAATTATAAAATAATTTTATTATTTATAACAGATATTATAAACAATGGTTCTTATGTACTATATAATGATGAATCACATGATATAATTATGGAAAGTTATAAATTAGATAAATTAATGCAAGGTCATTATTTAAAAAATGTTGTTTCTAGAAAAAAACAAATAATTCCTCCTATTTTAGAAACGTTGGAAAAGAAAAATTAGTTATTTTAATAATAACTTTTTTTTTGACATTTTTTTAAGTTATAAAATAGTATAATTTCTAATATATTAAATTAGGAGAAAATTATGAAAAAAATGCATTTAAAAAAGAAAAAAAATATTAAAATTATAATACTACCAATTTTATTATGCTTTTTATTTTTAATAATTAATGTATTTGTAAAAAATATTAAAATGTCTGGTAATGAAAAATTTATAAAGAAATTATTACAAAAATCAAATTATCATTTAGTAGATGATAATGAAACAAATTATTTTGCTAATTTATTTAATATTAATTTAAAAGATCCAATATCAATAATCGATAAAGTATTTGCTTATGAGAAAAATGATTCGACTCAAGCATTTGCATATATTCAAAACAATTTAGTTACTAATCCAAGAGTATATATTTATAGCACGCATCCTAATGAAAAGTATTTAGGTGATAAATTGACTGAATATGAATTAGATAATACTGTTGTTTTAGCTTCAATAATATTACAAGAAAAATTAAATGAACTTGGAATAGAAACTTTAGTTGAAGAAAGTAGTGTGACTAATTATTTAATTAATAATAAGTTAGATTTTGTTGATAGTTATCAAGCAACTAGAAATTTTTTAAATGAAAAATTGGGTATTTATGAATTTGATTTGATAATAGATTTACACAGAGATTCAGTATCAAAACAAACAACTTCAAAAATAAATGAAAAAAATTATGCACAGATAATGTTTGTTCAAAATGTAAATTATAAAGAAAATGTAGCTTTAGCTAATAAATTGAACAATATATTAGTAGATAAATATCCTACAATTTCAAGAGGAATATATAATAAGTATATAGATAATTTTAATCAAGATTTAAATAATAATGTTTTATTAATAGAATTAGGTAGTGATAATAATACAATAGATGAAGTAATTAATTCGGTAGATGCATTAGCATATTCAATAAAGGAGCTATTAAAATGAAACAAGTTAAATTGAGAACTAAGATATTTAGATTAACATTTGTTATTTTGTTTGCTATTTTTTTGACAATGTTTGTTAGTAATAAGTATGGTTATTATGAATATAAAAAAAGAGAACAGGTAACTTTAACTGCTGAACAAATTAAACAATTTGAAGAAGATGTTAAAAATGGTAAAAACGTTGATTTAGAAAATTATTTGGAAAAAACAAATAAAAATTATCAAACAAAATTTTCTCAATTAGGATTAAATATTTCTAATTCTATAGCTAATACGATTGAGAGTGGAGTTAATAAATTTTTTGGATATATTAGTAAATTTGTTACAGAAAGTTCATAAAAACTCTTGACAAACATATAATTAATGGTATAATTGTTATGAAATGAAGAAGGAAAGCGAGTATTCTCCACCTGATAGCACATTAGCTATGGGTTATAAGCCAAGATTTGCGTTTATATAGGGTGGATACTATTTGTGTCTACTTTTTTATTGTTGGAGGTGTCAATTATCGCAAATAAATCAAAAGATTCATTAATTAATGAACAAATTAGAGCTAAAGAGGTTATGGTAATCGGTCCTAAAGGAGAACAGTTAGGAACTAAAAATATTAAAGATGCTTTAACTTTAGCTAATTATGCAGGATTTGATTTAGTTTTAATTAATCCAAATGGTAACCCACCGGTATGTAAGATAATGGATTATAATAAATTTAAATATGAAAATAAAAAAAGAACTAAAGAAAATTTAAAAAAACAAAGAGAAGCAAACTTAGAAATGAAAGAATATCGTTTATCAGTAACTATTGATGTTCATGATTTTAATACACGTGTTAAAAATAGTGCTAAGTATTTAGAAAAAGGACATAAGGTTAAAGCTACGATAAGATTTAAAGGAAGAGAAATGGCTCATCCTGAATTAGGAAAAGATGTTTTAATGCGCTTTGCTACTGCACAAGAAAGTGTAGCGATTATTGAACAACAACCTAAAATTGAAGGTCGTATCATGTCTATGATATTAGGGCCAAAGAAAGAAAAATAGGAGGAATTTTATATGCCAAAAATGAAAACACATAAAGGTACTAGTAAAGTATGTAAAGTAAGACCAGGCGGAACTGTTAAAATTGGTCATCCTGGTACAAGACATAATACAGGAAAGAAAAATGCTGCAAGTAATAGAGTAGGTAGAACAGCATCTACTTTAAGTAAAAGTGATTACAAAAGAATTAAGGATTTAATATAAGGAGGATTTTATGGCAAGAGTTAAGGGTGGAACTATTAGTCGTGCAAGACATAAAAAAGTAATGAAACAAGCAAAAGGTTACTTTGGTAGTAAACATAGATTATATCGTACTGCTAATGAACAAGTAATGCATTCTGGTAAATATGCTTACCGTGATAGAAAACAAAAGAAAAGAGATTTTCGTAAATTATGGATTACAAGAATTAATGCTGCTTGTAGACAAAATGATATAAGTTATTCTAAATTCATTAATGGTTTAACTAAAGCAGAAATTGATATTAATCGTAAAATGTTAAGTGAAATAGCTATAGATAATCCAACTGCATTTACAGAATTAGTTAAAGTTGCTAAAGATGCTTTGGAAGGTAAAGTAACTAAAACAACAAAAAAAGAAATTAAAGAAGTTAAATCAGATTTAACTAGTAAATCAGTTGCTGAATTAAGAGAATTAGCTAAAGAAAAAAATGTTGAAGGATATTCAACTATGAAAAAAGCTGAATTATTAGAAGTTTTAAAATAATGATAACAATAATTGAAAAAAAAGATAAAAGTAGTGATGGTGAAAAATTTTTTGATATCATTTTAAATAATCAAAAAATAGGTATTTTATTTACTGTTTTAGAACATATAGCGTATGAAATAAAACCTGAATTTAGAGGTCATGGATATGCTACAGAAGCATTGAAGTTAGCTACAAAAGAAATAGCTGAAGAATATGGTAAGTCGATTTTGGAAATACATAAAAATAATATTGCATCAACTAAAGTGGCTTTAAAGTCTGGATATGTTTTGATTGGTAAAGATGGTGAATATAATATGTATCATCATACAAAATGATTTTTAACAAGTCAAATTTGACTTGTTTTATTGTAGTATTTATTATATAATTAGTATGGTGAATAATATGAAAATTATAAAGTGGCCATTAATATATTTTTTATTTCAATTTATATTAATTTTTATTTTATCTTATAATTTTATTACAAATGGAAATGATGCTAGTTTATTTAATGAATATTTAAAAACAAAACAAATATATATAACTTTAATTATTGCTATTATATTTATACCATTGTTAATAAATGATTATAAAAAATATAAAAAAAGTGATTATATTAAAATAAATTATTTTTATTTAATTATACTAGGTATTATTTTAAGTTTAGTTTATAATGTATTTGCTTATTATTTTAATTTTTTATTAAAAACTTCATTATTTGATAATAATAATAATTTAATAATTACTTTAATTTCTACTGGTTTAATTGGACCAATTATTGAGGAATTAATGTTTAGGGGGATTATTTATAATGAATTAAAAAATAAATATAAAATTATGAAAGCAATATTAATGACTACTATCTTTTTTGCTGTTATTCATTTTAATATAATACAAATTTTATATGCTTTAGCTATAGGATTTATATTGATATTTGTTTATGAAAAATATAAAAATATTAAAGCTCCAATTGTATTACATATGGCCAGTAATATAACTACAACATTATTTATGCCATTATTAATTCAAAATAATTTTATAATAAATTATAGTATATTTTTGATTTGTTTAATTTTATTAATAGTGATAAAGAAATATACCAATATACTTAAGATATGATATAATATTTAAAGGTGATGTTATGAAAAATTTGTATATAGATTTTGATGGAGTAATAATGGATACAATTGGTGTCACTTATGATATGTTAGATAGGTTAGAAGTGGATCGAAAAGATCCAGAAAAAATGAAAGAATTTTTTTCTAATTTAAATTGGAAACAATTGTTAACTTTAACTCCAATTATTAATGATGGATTTAATTGTTTGAAAAAAATATTTAATTCTAATAAATTTAATGTTGCAATATTAACGCATGTAAATTCATTAGATGAAGCGGTTGCTAAAATAAATCATATAAGAAAATATTTTAAAGATGTAACAATAATACCTGTACCAAGAGAAATATCAAAAACAAAAATATGTTTAAGCAAAGATGCTATTTTAATTGATGATTATTCAGGTAATTTAAAAGAATGGGAATCTGAAGGCGGAATTGGTATTCAATTTTCTCGTGATTTAACTAAAGATAAAGGATTTCCAGTCATTGATAAATTGGATAAAATAATAGATATGTTTTAAAAGGAGATTATAATGAAAACTTTATTTTTAGTTAATATTTTAATTTTAATGATTTATAATATTATTGATATAAAAAAAATATTACATAATTTACAACAAAATAGGTATAATGAAGATAATAGATATTTAAAGTGGATTTCTAAAAATAAAAGAATTGTTTTTGTAAGACCAATATTTTTATTTATTTTAATATTTTTATTAAGTTATTTTGTTGATATAAATATTATTTTAATAATAAGTATATTATTTAATATTTATTTGATAATAAGTTTTAGAAATTATTTAAAAAAAGAACAAGTAAAAAAACCACTTGTTAATACAGTAAGAATAAAAAGATTATGGACAACTATATTTATCCTATATTTAATAGTTTTTTTAATTATGTTTGTTAATTATAATGAAAAATATATTATTTATTATCTTTTAAGTTTGTATTTAATAATATATTTTAATTATTTTGTTGTTTATTTTGCTAATATAATAAATATACCAGTTGAAAAATATGTTTATTTAAGTTTTAAAAGAAAAGCAAATAAAAAATTAAAATCATTATCTAATATGGAAGTTATTGGTATTACTGGTAGCTATGGTAAAACAAGTACAAAAAATTTTTTATATGATATTTTAAATGAAAAATATATTGTTTTTAAAACACCTTTAAATTACAATACAAGTTATGGGCTAATAAGAACAATTAATCAATACATTGATAAATATAATGATTATTTTATAGCAGAAATGGGAACACTAAAGAAAAATGATATTAAAACAGAAGCAAGTATTGTTAAACCTAAATATGGTATATTAACAACAATAGGAACTGCTCATTTAGATTCATTTAAGACAATAGAAAATATTGCTAAAGAAAAATTTGATTTAATTGAATCTTTACCGAGTGATGGTATAGCTATTTTAAATAAAGATGATAAAATGCAAGTTAATTATAATATAAAGAATAATTGTAAAATATGTTGGTATGGTATTGAAAATAAAAATGCTGATGTTGTTGCAAGTGATATAAAATATTCTAGTAATGGTATGAGTTTTAATGTAACAATTGAAAATAAAAAATATCCTTTTAATACTAAAATATTAGGTACTGCTAATATATATAATATTTTGGCTGGTATTACTTTGGCTAAAGAGTTAGGTGTTAGTATTGAACAAATGAAAAGAGGAGTATTAAAAATAGTACCAGTTGAACACAGGTTACAATTAAAAAAATATGGTGATATCAATTATATTGATGATGCTTATAATTCAAATCCAGTTGGTTCTAAAATGGCTTTGGATGTATTAAATTTAATGCCAGGGAAAAAAATTGTTATAACACCTGGAATGATTGAATTAGCTGATAAACAATATGAATATAATTATAATTTTGGAACTTATATTGCTGATGTTGCAGATTTAACTATTTTAGTCGGGGAAAAACAGACTATTCCAATTAAAGAAGGATTATTATCTAAAAAATATGATATAGATAAATTAAAAGTAGTAAATGATGTTAAAGATGCTATAGCAATTGCACAAACATATTTTAAAGGAGAAGTATATATATTATTAGAAAATGATTTGCCAGATATTTTTAACGAGAGGTGATTTATATGAACTTTAACATAAAAACTGATTCAAGAAAAATAAAAAAGGGAGATATTTTTGTTGCTTTAAAAACAGCTGAAGGTGATGGACATGATTATATTTTAAAAGCAATTGAAAATGGTGCTAGTAAAATAGTTGCTACTCATGGAAGTTATTCAGTTGAAACAATTATTGTTGATGATACCAGAAAATATTTGGAAGATTATTTAATAAAAAATTATAAGAAATATTTAGATGAAATAACTATTATTGGTTTCACTGGTACTAATGGAAAATCAACTTCAGTTAGCTTGATTTATCAAGCACTTAATTTATTAGGAATTCCTACTGCTTCAATTGGTACAATTGGTTATTTCACCAAAAAAGGTAAAAAGTGTTATTTAGCTAATACATCTCCAGATATATGTGATACTTATGAATTAATTATTAATGCTTATAATGAAGGACATAAAGTAGTAGCTTTAGAAGCAAGTAGTCAAGGATTATCTGATAGAAGATTAGAAGGAATAGAATATGATTATGCTGTATTTTCTAATTTAACTAGAGATCATCTAGATATTCATAAATCTTTTGAAAATTATGCTTTAGCTAAACAATTAATGTTTAAAAGAGTAAAAAAAACTGGTAAAGCTATTGTTAATATTGATGATGAAAATAGTCATTATTTCATATTAGACAATAATAATATTACTTTCGGTTTTAATAAAAGTGATTATCAAATAACTAATTTTAAAATGAATATTGAAGGAAGTAATTTTACATATAAACATAATGAAAAAACAACAAATATTTATACTAAATTATTAGGTGAATATAATGTTTTAAATTTATTGCCAATTATTATTATTTTAGAAGATATGAAAATAGATTCAAAAAAAATAGTTGAAATTGTTTCAAAATTAGATCCACCAAAGGGAAGAATTGAAAGAATTAAATATAAAACTAATAATATTTATATTGATTATGCTCATACTCCTGATGGATTAGAAAAAGTTGTAAGTACAATAAAACGAGTTACTAAAGGAAATACTTATGTTGTATTTTGTTGTCGTGGTAATAGAGATATTGGAAGAAGAAAAGGTATGATGCAAGCTGCTACAGATTTGGCTAAATATGCAATTGTAACTAATGATCATATTTTTAAAGAAGATCCGATGAACGTAATTAAAGATATGTTAGAAGGATTAAAAAATAAAAATTATGAAATTATTTTAGATAGAAAAAAAGCTATTTATCGAGGTATTGATTTATTAGAAGATAACGATTCATTATTAATATTAGGTCATGGTCATGAAGAAGTATTAATAAATGAAAAACATGAAAAAGTACCTTTTATTGAAAAAGATATTATTTTAGATTATATTAAACAAAAATGTAGTTAACATAAAAAAAACATTCTCATAAAATATTATGAGGTGTTTTTTTTATGAATATAAAAGATGATTCAAGAAAAGTAGTAAAAGGAGATATTTTTGTTGCTTTAAAAAAAGTTAATGATGGACATAAATATATATTAGATGCTATTAAAAATGGGGCTAATAGAGTAATTGTTGAAGAGGGGGATTATGATGTTGAAACTATAAAGGTAGATGATACTCATAAATATTTAGTTGATTACTTATATAATAATTATTACGATAAAATTAAAAATTTAAAATTAATTGGTATGACAGGAACTAATGGAAAAACAACAACTTGTTTTTTAATTTATCAAGCATTAAATAAATTGGGTATTAGATGTGCATATATTGGAACAATTGGTTTTTATTTAGATAAAAAAATTAAACCATTAAATAATACAACACCAGATATTTTAGAAATATATGAGTTATTGTTAGAGTGTGTTGATAATAATATTGAATATGTTGTAATGGAGTGTAGTAGTCATGCTTTAGATATGCATCGATTAGATAAATTAGAATTTAAATATGGCATTTTTTCTAATTTAACAATGGATCATTTAGATTATCATAAGTCTTTTGAAAATTATGTTAAGGCAAAACAAAAATTATTTGATAAAGTAACTATTAAAACTTTAGTTAATAGTGATGATGAGTATAAGGATTATTTTATTAGAGATAACACAATAACTTATGGATTAAATGGTGATTATAAATTATCAGATATTGATTTAAATAATCGAACTTTTAAAGTTAATAATAAAACTTATAAAACTAATTTAATTGGGAAACATAATATATATAACTTATTAGTTGTTATATCTTTGTTAAGTGAATTAAAATTAGATACCAAAGTAGTAGAAGATTTAACTTGCCCACCTGGAAGAATGGATATTGTAAATAAGGATAATAATCTAATTATAATTGATTATGCACATACTCCTGATGCAGTAAGTAAAATAATAAATTCTGTTAAAGAATTAAATCACAATAAAATAATAACAATAATAGGTTGTGGTGGTGATAGAGATAGTTTTAAACGACCAATTATGAGCAATATAGCATGTTCTAATAGTGATTATGTTATATTTACAAATGATAATCCTAGAGGTGAAAATCCAAATAATATTATTAGTGATATGTTACATAATCTTGACAAATTTAATTATGAAATTATTTTAAATAGGGAAAAAGCCATTATAAAGGGTATACAAATGTTAGAAAAAAATGATATACTATTAGTACTGGGAAAAGGACATGAAAATTATCAAATTATAAATGGAGTAAGATATCATTTTGATGATAAAGAAACAGTAATGAAAAATATATAAGTGGAGATGATTATGTGTTAATTTTAGCAAAAGCTGTACTAGCGTTCATGATAGGATTTATATTATCAATTATATTTGGGGTATTTTTAATACCAATATTAAGAAAAATGAATATTAAACAATCAGTAAGTATTTTTTTATCAAAACATAAAGATAAAGAAGGAACTCCTACTATGGGAGGTTTAATATTTATAATACCAACTGTATTATCAGTTATTATATTATTATTATTAAATAAGTTAGAAATGACTTATAATTTAGGCATAGTTTTATTTGTATTTTTAGCTTATGCATTATTAGGTTTTATTGATGATTATTTAATTATTAAAAGACATGATAATATTGGATTAAGTGAAATACAAAAATTAATAGGTCAAATATTAATAGCCTTTATATTCTTTCTTTTATTTAAAGCTGGTGATAGAGAGCCAGTATTAGAAATATACACTTTTAATTTGACGATTCCTTTAGATAATTTTTATTGGTTGTTAATATTACTTATGCTAGTTGCTACTACTAATGCTGTTAATTTAACTGATGGATTGGATGGATTAGCAGGGGGATTATCTGCAATTGCTTTTTTAGCTTTTGGTATGATTGCTTGGGCTTCACTTGGTATTGCTGGTAATGAAGATATTGGTGTATTTTGCTTTATACTAGTTGGATCTTTAATAGCTTTTTGCTTTTTTAATACATATCCCGCAAAAGTATTTATGGGTGATACAGGTTCTTTAGCTTTAGGTGGTACTTTAGCTGCTGTATCAATAGTATCAAATCATGAATTAACTTTAATTGTAGTAGCAGGTGTATTTGTTGTTGAAACATTAGTTTGTATTATTCAAAGATTATCTGTTAGATTTATGGGAAAAAGATTATTTTTAATGACCCCTTTGCATCATCATTTTGAAAAATTAGGATGGCATGAATTAGATATAGTTAAAACATTTTGGTTTTTTGGAATTGTTTTAGCAGCCATTGCAATATTATGGGGAGTTTGGATTTAAAATTGTTTTAATAACAATTTTTTAATTGCTTATAATTATAAAATAATGTATAATTAATTTGAAGGTAGGAGAATTAATTATGAATAATAAATTACAAAATAAAGCTTTTACTTTGATAGAATTATTAGCAGTAATAATAATATTAGCAATCATAGCACTTATAGCTGTTCCCGTTGTATTAAATGTAATAGATGATGCAAAAAAATCAGCAGGCCAATCTGATGCAAATATGGTATTAAGTGGAATCAATAATTATTGTGCTACAGAAGAAATAAAAATGGAAATGGATAGTAATTATGAATCATTATGTAATAATGAATTGACAATAGAAGCAATCAAAAAAATGGTTAATTTAGGCAATGCTGAAATATTAGAAATAAAATATTATGAAAATAATTTGCTTTTTTTAAAGTTGAAAAGTAATGGATTTATATTTTCATTGCAAGATAATACAATGATAGAAGGAAATTTAGAAGGTCCAAAAATAGAATATGTTGATGGTTCAGGAGCAAATAAACCAGAAATGTTAGATAATATGATACCAGTGATATATAAAGATGATAATTGGATATATGCAGATATAGAACAAAAATGGTATGATTATGATAATAAGGAATGGGCTAATGTAGTTATATTAAATGATGGAGTTGTTAAACAGGAAGGGGATATAATTAATGAAGATGATATAGCACTATGGTATGTATGGATACCAAGATATAAATATCAATTATTTAATGTAAGTGATACAAAAGTAAATCCACAAGAAATTAAAATAGGATTTGAAAAAGGAACAACAACAACAGGGACTGTAAAATGTCAAGATATTAATTTTAAAGAAAATCCAACAAGTGAAGTAAGTCAAATATGTGATAATGCTGAAGTAGGAAATTGGTATACACATCCAGCTTTTACTTTTGGTGAAACACAACTAACTGGATTTTGGATGTCAAAATTTGAAGTAAGCGGAACAACAGAAAAAATAACAATAAAGCCAAATGTAAATAGTTTAAGAAGTCAAAATATATCACAATTTTTTATATCAATTAGAAATATAAGTAAATTATACAATATAAATGGAGATAGCCATATGATAAAGAATGTTGAATGGGGAGCAGTTGCTTATTTATTACATAGTAAATATGGAATTAACGAAGAAGTATATATTAACAATTCAAATGTTGGTTCATATACTGGAAGAAGTGGTGGTAATGTAGGTGGTAATAATAATTCATTAGCAATTCAATTTCCAGACAATCAAACTTCTACTAATAATTTTAATCAATTTGGATATTATACATATGATGGAAAAATAGTTAATTATAATGGGAGTATAGGCAACTATGCAATTGACAGAACGTTAGGAACTAAAGCCAGTACAACAGGAAATATATATGGAGTATATGATATGGCAGGTGGCGCTTATGAATATGTAATGGCTAATATGGTTGATATAAATGGCAATTTTTATTTAGGTAATGCAGGATTTACAATGGAGAATATACCGGAAACAAAGTATTATGATAGTTATTCATATTCAACTTTAAATAAATATATAAGAGGAAAATATGGTAATATAACAAAAGAAACAAATGGATGGTATAATGATACTTTGAATTTACCTAATGGTTCTAATTTATGGCTTATTTGTGGTGGAACAGCAAGTAATGGAAGTGCTGCAGGTATATTTAATTGTAGAACTTGGAGTGTATCAGGTGGAAAAGATTCAGCAATTTCTTCTCGAGCAATTATTGTTTTTGATAATCAAATATAACATAAAAGTTATATTTTTTTCATATATATATATTAATAAAGGAGGATATCTATGGACAAGATAGATTCATTAAATAATTTAAACCATAATGTAACAATAAATGAAAGAAAAAATATAATTATAAGTGGTGTGAAAAAAATAGAAAGTTTTGATAATGAAGAATTTTTATTAGAAACAACAATGGGGAATATTGTTATCAAAGGTTCTGAATTAGAAATAATTAAATTAGATACTTATCAAGGTACTGTTTCAATAAAAGGAACTATAAATAGTTTAATTTATGATAGTATTAAAAAAGAAGAGGGAGTTTTCAGTAAATTATTTAAATGATGACATTAGATATTCAAATTAAAACATTTTTAGTTTCAATTTTATTTGGTATTTTCTTTTCTTTTTTTATTGATTTAATTTATAAACAGAAAATTTTTAATATAATATTATCTTTAATATTTATTATAATTTTTACTTTTGTTTATTTTTTAACATTATTAAAAATTAATAATGCTATCATTCATCCTTATTATGTTATTTCATTTATAATAGGTTTTGTTTTACATATTCTTTTAAAAAAAGTTATAAAACAAATTGTATTATTAAAAAAAAAGTGATATAATTTTTTAGGAGGATAGATATGAAGAAAAAAGTTTCAAAAAAATCGAAAAGAAGATTGTTGATATTTGGAATTCTTTCTATTATAGCAATAGGGTATTTTTTTGTGACTTTAATTGGATATACATATAATTATGTATCTTTAAAAAATGAAGAAAATAATTTAAAAAATCAATTAGTTTTTTTACAAGATAAAAAAGCTAATTTAAAAGTTGAAATTCAAAAATTAAATGATCCTGAATATGTTGCTAGATACGCAAAAGAAAACTATTTATATTCTGAAGATGGGGAATATGTTTTAAAAATTGATAATACAACACCGGTTGTAAATCAAGTTTCAAGTAATAACAATAATTATTTTATAGTTATTGGAGTAGTATTTGTATTTTTATTATTTGCAATTAAATTAAAGAAAAAAGAGAAAAAATAATTTCTCTTTTTATAATTTAAAATCATTTGTAATATCGTCATTCATGTTTTTTCCATCGTAATAAGTTTTTTCTTTGTATTTTGAAATTATTGCAACTAAATTACTTGGAAATTTTCTAATTAGTTTATTATAATCAGTAATTATATCATTATAATATTTCCTTAAAGCAGTTATTTCATGTTCACTTTCATTTAATGAAATATCTATTTTAAGTAAAGCATCGCTTTCACTTAATTCAGGATAATTATCTTTATAATAATTAAATTCGTTAATAGCTTCATATAATTGTCGATCTAAATCAAAGTTAGATAGTTTACGACTTCTTAATTTAACTATTAACCCTAAAATATCTTCTTCAGTATTAATGTTTCCTTTAATAATATTGATGGATTTGTTTAATAAGTCGAATCTTTTTCTTAAAGTTGTATCAATATTTGCTTCCACTTCATTAATTCTTATAATAAAACTTTGAAATTTATTATATGTATTTACATACCAAACTAAAATTAAACAAATAAAAATAATAATTATTAATGTTATAAAAAACACACTCATCTACATTCACCGTATTTATTATAACAAATTTTTTTTCAAATATCAATTACTTGGATAAAAATCTGGATCATAGTTAATAGGTTCATCAAATGATATATAATCAACATATATCATTAATAACATTTCCCATACACCATTAGTAGGATCACTTAATATAATATGATCCCTTCCAGATTGCTCAATAATACCAGTAAATTCTAAATCACGCCATTCGTTAGAATCAGGAAAAGTTTGATGAACTCTAACTTTTTTTCCTTTATTTAATCTTAATATATTTTCAATATATGATTGTTCGGGTGGAAGTGCCATTTGTTGATAATTTGTATTGCCTGGAGGTGTAGGTTTGATGTACATTGGTTGACCATTATATTGGTTATAATAATTCATAATATTCTCCTTTCATAATAAAATATATTAAAAATTAAAAAAAATATGATATAATTATTGTGGTGATTAAATATGAAAGTAAACGTTGGTGTTTCAAATAGACATGTTCATTTAAAACAAAGTGATTTAGATATTTTATTTGGTGGAAAGTTAACTATTAAAAATAATTTAACTCAACCAGGACAATTTGCTTGTAATGAGGTTGTAACTATTAAAACTGATAAATCAGAAATTAATAATGTAAGAGTTTTAGGGCCTGTTAGAAATTATACGCAAATTGAAATTTCTAAAACTGATGCATATAAATTAGGGTTAAATCCTCCTGTTAGAGTTTCTGGTGATTTAGAAAATAGTGAAGTTGTTACTATAATTGGACCAAATGGTAGTATCAAAACAAATGGTTGTATTATTGCTGATAGACATTTACATATAACATATAAGGATAAAGAAAAATATAATATTCCTGATAAAATTTTAGTAAAAATAGGTGGTATTAAACCAGGAGTTATAGAAGTTGACGTAAAACCAAGTGAAGAAGCGTATTTTGAAATACATTTAGATACAGATGATGCTAATGCATTTTTACTTAAAAATAATGATGAAGTCGAAATATTATAATTTTGACTTTTTTTATATACTAGGAAAGTGCTTTGTAATTTTTAAAACATATACATTGACAAACATATGTATGTGTGATAAAATTTTATCAAGGTGGTGATAAAATGAAAATATATAAAGCCTATAAATTTAGA
>CALVIQ010000048.1 GCA_944331815.1 uncultured Bacilli bacterium | reverse complement strand
TATCACCATCAGAATTTTATAAATATATAACAACTGGAGAATATCCAATAAAAATTGGAAAAAGCAAAAAAAATAAATCCCTTCTTCTTAAAAATTAAAATTTGTCCTTGACAAAGGGTACATTTTACTACAAACTGCAAAAAATATGTTAGAAGCAAACATGAATGTTGAAACAGTATCTAAATTAACTGGTTTATCAGTAAAAAAAATAAAAGATATGTTACTTTAAACTATCTTTTTTTATTTAAATATAGTATAATTTTAAAAGGTGATATATATGTTTGAAAGCTTAGGAGATAGATTAACAAGTGTAGTAAATAAAATAAAAGGATATGGAAAAATAACAGAAGAAAACATCAGTGAAATAACAAGAGAATTAAGATTAGCTTTACTTGAAGCAGATGTTAATTATCAAGTAGTAAAAGAATTTATTAATAATGTTAAAGAAAAAGCTTTAGGTGAAGAAGTATCTAATAGTTTAAAACCTAGTGAATTATTTATTAAAATAGTGAAAGATGAATTAGTAGAATTATTAGGTGGAGAAAAAAAAGATTTAGTTACTAATAAAGATTTAAATGTTTTAATGTTAGTTGGTTTACAAGGTAGTGGTAAAACTACAACGATAGGAAAATTAAGTTTGTTATTAAGAAAAAAATATAATAAAAAACCTTTATTAGTAGCTTGTGATGTGTATAGACCAGCAGCCATTGAACAATTAAAACAAATAGGTAAGGAATTAAACATTGAAGTTTATGAAGAAGGTAAAAAGGATCCTCGAGAAATAGTTACTAATGCTATTAAATATGCAAAAGAAAATAATTTTAATTATATTTTAATTGATACAGCAGGTAGATTACATATTGATGAAGAATTGATGGATGAATTAAATGATATTAAAAATATAGTAAATCCTGATGAAATTTTATTGGTAGTAGATTCTATGACTGGACAAGATGCTATTAATGTTATAACAGGGTTTAATGACAAATTAGAGTTAACTGGAGCTATTTTAACTAAACTAGATGGTGATACTAAAGGTGGGGTTGCTTTATCAGTAAGACATTTGACTAATGTCCCAATTAAATTTGTTGGTGTATCAGAAAAAATGGATGGTTTAGAAGAATTTTATCCTGAACGAATGGCTACTCGTATTTTGGATATGGGTGACATAATGAGTATGATAGAAAAAGCAGAAGGAATTATGGATGACGAAGCAGTTGAATCAGCTAAAAAGATGCAAAAGGGAAATTTTGATTTAGAAGATTTTTTAGTTCAATTAAAACAAATAAAAAAATTAGGACCCTTAGAAAATATATTAAAAATGTTACCTGGTGCTAAAAAAATGGGATTAAATAATATTCAAATTAATCCTAAAGATATGTTACATATTGAAGCTATTATTTTATCCATGACACCTTATGAAAGAAAACATCCTGAAGTTTTAAAGGCTAGTAGAAAACAAAGAATAGCTAAAGGTAGTGGTAGAAGTGTTGAAGAAGTAAATAGATTATTAAAACAATTCGAACAAATGAAAACATTGATGAAACAATTTAAAAATGGTAATTTCAAAATGCCTTTTTAGAGGTGTAATGTGATTTATATAAAAAATATTCATATATATAATTTTTATTTAGTTTTAATAATTTTAATAATAGTTTATTTAATTATAAAATATTATAATAAAAAAAATAAAACATTTTATTTTAGAGATATTCCTAAAATTCCAAGTGCTGTAATGAGTTATTATACTAAGGGAAAAATAGATAACAGAACAATTTGGTTGACAATTTTAGATTTAATAAGTAAAAATTTTTATAAAATTGAAAAAAAAGAAAATAAATATTTTTTAAAATGGCAAAAAGGTAAATTGTTTGAATTAGATAATTATGATTTATCTGATAGTGAAAAATTATTAATTAAATTTATCAATTCTATAATATATGAAAAGAAAGATATTTCAATCGATATATTAGATGATTATATGAAAACTGATTTAAATTTTAATAAAAAAATAAATAGATTTTATAGTAAATTTAGATATGAAATAAAAGAAAATTATGGTATTTTACGAAAAGAAAATTATTATTTTTTAGCATTTTTATTAGTACTTGTTTATACAATTATGATTTTTAATGTAGTCAATATTACTTCCTTAATAGTATCTATGTTTTATTCAGTATTTGTTATTTTAATATGTTTAGTTTTAAAAAATGTTAATTTTAATATTAAAGGAATAATAAATATAGTTATTTTGTTTTTTGTCTTATTATTTTTATTAATTCCAATTCTTCCAACATTTATTATGAATAAATTATTGTTATTTGTAATTTTTAATCCATTACTTTTTATAAATGTCATATTAATTTTAAAATTAAATTTCTATACTATTAAGCAAAAAGAAATTTGTAAAAAAATAGAGGGATTAAAAAATTTTTTGCAGTATTTTAGTAATATGGATAAAAAATCATTAGAATATATCAATTTATTTGATAGATATTATGCTGTATCAGTTGCTTTAGATGTTAAATTGGAAAATCCATATACTGGTTTAGGTTATGAAGATAAAAGTTTAGATACTTTAAATTCAATGGAGTTTGTTGAAATAATTTTTTCACATATAATAAAATAGACACTGAATTAATCAGTGTCTATTTCGTATTCAATAATTTTTCCTGTAGTAGCATTTATTTCATAACTATATTCTTTATTATTAACATTAAACTCAATTTCATATTTATTGTCATCTAATTCAATTTCATAATTAGTTATATTAGTAACATTAGCGTGATTTAAAGCAATTTGTTTAGCTTCATCTTTACTAATTATAGGATTAGGTTCTTTATAATTATTATCAATAGAATATTTAATTATTTTTCCTGTAGTAGCATTTATTTCATAATCATATTCTTTATTATTTGCTTTAAATTCAATTTCATATTTATTATCATCTAGTTCAATTTCGTAATCAGTTATATTAGTGACATTAGCATGATTTAAAGCAATTTGTTTAGCTTCATCTTTAGTTATTATTGAACTATTATTGTTTGAGTTATTACTTGAATTATCATTTGAATTGTTATTTGAAACTTCGTTATTATCAATTTCATATTCGATTATATCTCCAGTTAAAGCATTAATTTCATAATCGTATTCTTTATTATTTGCTTTAAATTCAATTTCATAAACCATAACATCATCAAAATCTAATTCAATTTTATAATTAGTTATATTAGTAATATTAGCGTGATTTAAAGCGATTTCTTTAGCTTTTTCTTCACCAATATAAGCTTTTTGACTAGCACTACCAGTAGTATTTTCATTATCCTTTAAAATTAAATTTAATTCATTAATAGATAAATCAGCTAATTGATCAAAAGTTAATAAATTATTATTAGCCATTATTTGTTTGATTATTTTAACTTTACCTAAAGAAATATTATATTGTTTAGCTAAATCAGTTAATTCTTTTTCTTCATTAACAGTTTGGCTAATAATTGAAATATTTTCCATATTAATTTGATTTAAAATTTCTTGTCTTAAATTTTCTGCTTTAGTACTATCATTATTTTCAACTGATATTAAAATTGAATTGGCTAATTCATTAATATATCCATTTTTAACCATAGATCCAATTAATGCGTTAACAGCTACATTAATATCACTACCTTTTAAATCCATATCACTAATAATTTTTTCTCCATCTTCATTATTAGCGATAACTTCTAAAACTTTTTCTTTTTGATTAATTTTTAATTCAACGCTTGGATTAACATCGATTCCTACTTTTGAAGTAACTTTATAATTATTATTATAATATAATCCCCCTATAAATAATAAACATACAACACAAAGTGTACTGATTGTTGCCATAATAGGCAATTTTCTTTTCTTTTCCATATAAACATATCCTTTCTTTTCTAAATTATTTAAATCGAACTTAGGAAGTTTAATATTATTTAAATTTTTATTAATTCTTTTTTCAATACTATTCATTTTTTCCCTCCTTTGTAAGTTCTTTTAATTTTTTGATTGCTCTATGATATTTAGAGAGAGTAGTAGTTAATTTTAAATCTAAAATCTTAGCAATCTCATGAAATTTAAATCCATTCATAGCGTGTAAAATGACAATATTTCTTTCATCGTCGTTTAAATTGTTTAGTAAATATTCTATCAATATTTTATCATCATGATTAGGTTTAGATATAAATTCAATTTCATCAACATTAATTGTTTTTTTGTTACTTTTAATTTTATTGTAGGCGATATTTTTAGTGATTGTTAAAATCCAAGCCATTGGTTTATTTTGATTTTGATATTTAAAAGCATTGTGATAAATTGTAATAAATACTTCTTGTGTAACATCTAAAGCATCTTCGTTGTTTTTTAAAATACT
>CALVIQ010000047.1 GCA_944331815.1 uncultured Bacilli bacterium | reverse complement strand
CCAAATGTTCATTAGAAAATATATATTATTTACCTTATAGAGAATTATTAAAGAGTCTTGGTATAAAAACTAGAAATATTCAACTGGTGAAAAGTATAAGTGATATTAAGTTAAAGGATAATGAAGTTGCAATTATAAAAGTTGAAGGCAAAAATGATAATTTAATTGGTAATAATACTTCAAGGAGTAATATGTTGTTATTAAATGGCGATTTAAATGAATTTGATATTATTTGGAGAGATAGTTTTGATGTAAAAACATTTAAAAGAATGAAAATGAGTAATTCTGATATTGATACAATATATAAAAACTATCTAAATAAATACTACCAATATGATATGGAACCAACTGTAAGTGTATATTCAAAATATGAATCAAAAAAGTATAGTATATATAAATTTTTTGGTCCCAAGATGATTAGTTATAAGTTGTTTTCAACATATGAAAATATTATAAAATTAAATTCTATAAAATTAATGAAAGTATTATACAATGATAATGAGGACTTAATTATCAAATTTATAAACGAATTTATTAACAGGAAAAAAGTGGAATTATACAAATTAAAAAATATATTTTTTGATAGCAAAATGGATATTATGCTAAAGCGACAAATCGAAATATTAGAAGTGTTAGGATATCATATTTTAAAAAAATCATCAAAGAAAGATGAATTAATAGAAGAACTTACTGACTTAGAAAATAAAATTTCAAAAAAAATATTGAATTTTGAAGTAGAGGATATTTTTGATGATAATAAAAAAATAAAAAGAAATTTAGATTTAAAAAAAATTGAAAAAATTGAAGATTATACAATAAATAATGTTAATGTCCAAAATAATTCTATTAATGGTATTGCTTATAAAGAAAAAAAGAAGTTTTTTTTCAAAATTCAAGATATTAATAATTTTTATTCAGAATTAGTTGGATATTTTACAACTTTTAATTATTTTAAGGTTCCAAAATTATGTGATTTGTTTATATATAATAATTGTGGTGTAATTGTATATAAATATGATAATAGTATAAATGTTAATGAAGGTTTGTTGTGTGATGAACTTTTGAAAAATGATACTGAAATTGATTATAAGTTCTTAAATATTATTTTAAAAAATTATAAAAAGTACATTTATAATTGTAAATATCCAATGCAGAAATTTTATGAAAATCGAATTGATAGTAGACTTAATAAATATTTTTATTCTAATTGGATTGATTATAATTTTATTATAAACAATGAGTCATCACTCAAAATTCAAGATATATTTGATGAAATAAATGTGTATTTTAAAAAAAATAAAATACATAAATGTGTTTTATCTCATGGAGATCTTAATACTATGAATATTGGTTTAAAACCTCTCTTTATGGATTTTACGACATCTGGATATAATTGCATTGAAGCTGAAATTGCATTGTTTAGTATTTCTATATTATTTATAGATTTATATTTCAGTCCTAAATATCATAAAAATTCATATAAGAACCATGAACATGTGTTTGATCATATACCAAAGATAGATTGTGATTATATAATTGATAAAGAAGTATCGATTAAAGCAAGTATAAAAACTACTCTTAATAGAAAAAAAATAATTGAAAAATATATAGAAAACCTTGATTATAATGATGATGATTTGGTTTATTTTATATTGATGAGATTATTAACAATATTTGATATTGATAAATATGATGATAGCGATAAATATTATTCATTATTTCTATTTGTTTATTTTTATATAGAAATGAAAATAAAAAGAAGAACATTTAAGGAAATAGTTAGGGGGATTGATATTTATGATAATTTCGTTTAATGGTTTAGACGGTAGTGGAAAATCAACTCAAATTGAAAATATTTACAAAAAATATTATAGTAATGGTGTATTAATAAATAGTTTTTCATTCCCGAAAAAAGTGAATAGTAATTGTGAGAATATTTTCCATGAATGGTGGTTTAAAGAGTCCTCTGTTGATGAATTTTGTACTACCATGTATAGTGGTATTAAACAGAGAATGGAAAATATTAATGATAATGAAGTTGTTTATTTGATTGATAAAGGAATTTCTAATTTTGATGCTAGAATATATGCAACATTAAGAATAAAAGGACTTAATAGAGAAGAATCTTTGAGTACTATAAAAAAATATAAGATAAAATATGGAATATTTGACATAGAAGAAATAAAAATATTGATAATAAATGATAAAAAAAGTAATAATAAAGTACATGATTCTAATTATAATTCTGGACAAATAGATTTATATAAAAAATATAGAAAATTTCAAGAAGAATTTATCTCTGAATTAGAAAATCATAATTATTATACATTTGTGTATAGAATGGATGGCAGTATAGATTCTTTAAGTAAAAATATTTACGATGATATAGAAAATTTTGGTATGAAGTATAAATTTAATGGTAAAACAATTCATATAGATGAATTAAATGCTCCAGATAAAGAAAAAAGAATTATTGCAAATCTTATGGATTATTCAAAAAAAGTATTAAAAAATGATTTGTCTGGCTTTTTGGTACATGGTAGTATAAGTAGAAATGTTTATATTCCTAAATGGAGCGATATAGATATATTACTTTTTGTGCATAAGTATGATTGCATGAAATTATCATTGATAAATCAATTTATTAAGCAATATAATATTAAGATTGGAATTACTATTTTTTCAGATTATGAAATATCAAATAATTTATTGGATGCGAAATCATTATATTCAATTTATTCGCTAAATTCTTGCAAAATAAGTTCCTTAATTTATGCTAAAAAATTATTCTTACCTAATTTGTCTATTCATGATTTAAAAGAAAAAAATAAGCAAGTAATTCCCGAATCAATGCATAAATTAAAAAGACTTTTATATAGAGATATTGATAATAGTAATTTTAAAGAAATATATAAATTATTGACACTTGTTATGAAAGTTGATTTAATAAATAGGCATAACATAATTTCAAAATCATATTATCAAACATTTTATAATTTTTCATATATATATAATTTGGATTTTGTTGATGTTGAAGAATTTCTAATAAAAAATAATTGCAAGCTACTCAAAGACTATGGAATGAAAGTAGTAAATATAATAAGTAATGGAGGTCATTAATATGAATGATATAAAAATAAGAGAGATTATAATAGATTGTTTAAAGAAAATTGTTGGAGAAGATTCAGTATATAACTTAGATAATATTGATAATGATACATCACTTCTTTCAATTGGTGTTAACAGTTTAAATGTTATCAAAATAATTATTTTGTTAGAGGAAGATTTTAATATTTCTTTTGAAGATGAAGATATAGCTATGAAGAACTGGAAAGATATCAACTCTATAATAAGTGTTATAAAAAGGAGAATGAATAAATGAATATTCCTAAATTAGGTGAATTCAAATATCCATATCCAGGCAAATGTCATGTTGAATCAAATTTAAAAGAAAAAAAAGGATTACTTATTGAAATCGAGGGATTAGATGGTAGTGGTAAAAGTTCTCAATTAAAAATGATTGAGGAAAAATTGAAAGATAAGTATTCAAAGATATATTTTGGAAATTTTATTCATTCAGAATATATTAGAGATATTCTATTACGAACAAAATATGAAAATTGTGATGAATATACATTTACATTTATGTATTTGATGGGGTTGACCAATTTTTATAATTATGAAGTTGCAAAAAAATTAAGTGAAGGATATATAGTTGTTCTTGATAGATATATAGATACTATAAGATCAAAGGCATTAGTTAAGAATATAGATAAAGAATGGTTAGATAATATTTTATCTATATATAGGAAACCTGATATAAGTATATTTATTGATGTTCCACCCAATATATGCTTAGAAAGGAAGAAAAAAGACAATAAAATATTATCATTTTGGGAGTGTGGATGTGAAATGGGAGATGATAGTTTAAGATTCGAATATAATAGTAAATTATACGAAAATAATTTTATTGAACATCAGAAAAAAATGAGAAAAATATTTATAGATGATTATAATTCCAAATTTATAATTGATGGAACAAAGGATAAAAATGAAGTTAATAATGATATAATGAATATTATAGATGATAAAATAGGTGAGTTATATGAATGATACTTTTTTGCTTAGAAGAATAAAATACACTCCTTGTTTTGTTAAAATCTATTGTGATATTCCAATAAGATTTTTGCAGGAAGTTTATTTTAATTCGATTATCTGTTTACCAAAAGCTATTTTCAATAAGAAAAAATTTAATAAATATGAAATAATTGATGATTATATAAAAATTGATATTAGTGAATGGACTTCATTTTTAAATGATTTAATGCAAGTATATGAAGGTAAGAATATAAATAAGGTAACTAATACAATCATTTCTAAATTAGATTATTTTTCAAATTATGTGGATAATTGTTTTAAGAAAAATAAAATCACATCCCGAGAATTAAAAAAAATGTTAGATCTTATGTCAGAAGTTGATTCGTTTGCAATTTTTAATATGTTTTTGCCTATAGAAAAATATAATCTTGAAATAAAAAATAAAAATATATCATCATCGATTGAAAATATAATGGTTTGTTCGTTTGAGCCTCATCGTATTCAATTAAGAAAAAATAAACTTGAGTTAGCAATAAAACTTGCAAAAGGTATAATAACTGAAAAGGATTATTCAGAGTATTTTGATAAATATGTTTTTTATGAGGAATTTGAAAAGTGGATATTTGATATAGATAAATATTTAAGTAAATCATATTTAGAAAGAGAATTAAAAAGAACTGCAAAAAAATATACTATAGAAGAACTTGAAAATGAATTAAATCAAATAGATGTAAATCGTGAAATGTGTTTAAAAAGGGCTTTTGATTTCGTAGAACGTATTGATGAAAATGAAATTGAGAAGTATAGTTTTTTATCGATAATAGTATCAGAAGAAGAAAAAAGACACATGATTGAATGCAAATTGTTACTATTAATAGGACTAGTTTTTAACAATATTGATATAGATATTGGACGAAGTTCTATAAATGAGTTAATATATTCTTTATAAAAGGAGGCAATTTATGTATAAGAAAAGTGATTTAAAAAAATATGGCGTAGAGTGGTTAATACTTGTTAATATAGTTAAAGGTGATTTGGAATTAGTTAAAAAATTAGCCTTGAATAATTCTATTCAGTGGGGGGAATTAATTGAACAGGCAATGTCTCACAAAATTTTTCCGATGGTAAGTTATTTCTTCTTGAATGATGAAGATTTATTCAATCTAATTCCACCATTTATTAATCAATATTTTAAGATATGTTATGACATAAATAAGTTAAAAACAGAAAAAATAAAAGAACAAGTTCATAATATTGATAAAATATTAAAAAAGAAAAATATAAAATATGCTGCCACAAAAGGAGTAATTTTAGATAAATTACTATACGATGATAAAGGTTATAGATTTTTATCAGATGCTGATTTTATGACTTTGCCTGAAAATAAAATAGTAATAGGGGATGCTCTTAAGGAAATAGGCTTTGATGTTGGAACCGTAGATTGGAAAACGAATGAGATAAGAAAAATGAGCAGAGAGGAATATTTAAGGTTTCTAATGGCTAAAGATAAAATACCTGAACATGTAATTGAAATAAAAAATGATATTATAAAATATGTTTCGGTTGGATTTGTCACATCATTCACATGGAGTTGTTGTGAATATGATGTTGATGTTAATAATGCATTTATAAAAAATATTGAATTAACAATAGATGATTCAGAAAATGAAGTATCATCATTAGATATAACACATCATTTTATATATATAATATTACATTTGTATAAACATGCTATGGTTGAATTTTTAAGTAGATGGAATAATGATGTTAATTTAGTTAAATTTGGCGATGTTTATCGATATTTTAATAAATTTGAAGATATCATTTTAGATGAATTGCCTAAATTAATGAAAAAGTATAATATCGAAAAACCAATTTTTTGGACACTATATCATACCGATTCTATATTTAACAGTAAAATGATAGAAAAATTAAAAGGAGATGAGTTTGTAAAAAATAATAAAGAATATTTAAATTCTGCAAAAGATGAAAAGGGAAACACAAGATATTTTAAAGGAACTATGATGGAAAGATTGGTTTCGAAAAATAGAAAAGAATTGTTTGTAAGTGAATTTAAGGAGGTATAATTATGATATTTACAGAAAAACAATATTTAAATAATTTAGAATATGTGGAAGCTTTATTTACATTAGGAGGATTAAGTGAATGTGGTAAAACATCTGCTGGAAAAAAATTTGAAAAAATGGGAATAAAAAGAGTAAAAATAATTAAGATTGAAAGAGAAATGATGGAAGAAAGAGGATATGATTTATCAGATGGAATGAAAGATGAACACTTTGTTAAATTATATGAGAATCAAGAAGATGCATTTAAAGAGTTTCTATTTAGATTAATTGAACATATGAAATCTGAGAATATTACTAAAGCTTCAATAGAAAGTTTATATAGAGCTCCACTTGGCGCATTTTTAAAAAGAGAACTTGGTGACAAATGTTCTAATATATATATAGAAGCACCTATAGAAAGTAGAGCTTATAGAGAAATGTTAAAAGTAAATGAAAAAGCAAAAACTGAAGGAACAGAATTTGTAACATTAGATGAAATGATTGAACGAGTAAAAAGAAAAGATATTTTTAAAGAAAAACATAATGCATCTGATTGTTACGATATTGCAGATTATGTTGTGGATAATTCTTCAAATGTTACATACGACGAATTTCTTAAAGAAATAGAGACAATTGCATATGACACAATTAATAAAACTAATAATTCTCATTCTAAAAAAGATTCAAGTAAAAAAATGGTTCTAAAAAAATGAGTAAGATAATAACTAGTTTTGATGAAACTAAATTAAATAATGGTAATAAAGCAAATAATATAGTAACATTGTTGAAAAGCAATATAAGAACTCCTAAATCGTGGGTAATTAATTATAAGTATTTAATTAAAATTATAAAAAAAGAGTTAGAAATAGATTTAAATAAGAAACAAAATGATTATAAAAAAATTTATGATTTTTTAAATAATGTTCCACAAAGTGTTTATAATGAAGTTTTATTAGAAATTGTAGGATTAAAAGAAAAAAACAAAGATATTAAGAGATTTGCAGTTAGAAGTTCACATGTCTATGAAGATGGAAAGAATTATAGTTTTTCAGGTTTGTTTCAAACAGAGTTAAACTTATCAAATTCAATAAATATAACAAATGCAATTTTTCGTTGTTGGAGAGATTGTTTTACATCAGGAATACGAAATTATTCGAAAAACTCAAAAATTCAAAAGATCATTCCTTGTTCTATAATTATACAAGAATTTATAATTACAGATGTATCTGGTGTTGCATTTCGTTATGAAAATGAGATTATTTTAAATTCAACATTTGGAATGGCAAAGTCTATAGTTGATGGAGAAACTGGTTTTGATTCATGGAAAATTAATAATAATTACGAAATTCTTGAATATGAGAATACAAAAAATATAATTAATTTGCCATTGTTTACAAAAGCTAATCCAAGAAAAGGTGAAAAAATATGTTTTTTTGCTGATAATGAAAATGAGTTGATTGTGGATAATTTTAATAATAAAGATACTTATATCAAAGCTTTATTAAATCCTAAAATGATTAATACTATATCTTTAAGTAATGAAATGATAAAAAGATTACTTGATACATTTCAGGATGTAAGTTTAAAATTAAATATTCCTAATTATGATATTGAATGGGGAATTAAAGACAATGAGATATTTATTTTTCAATGTAGGGATTTAACAAGAAAAGTTTCATTATGTTCAAAAAAAGATTATAATTATTTACCTTTAGTAAGCGGTGAGGCTACTGGATATGCTTATTTAGTTGAAACTGAGACAGATGCTAAAAATTTTCCAGATAATTCGATTATTGTTGCAAAAAATTTAAGTGGACCTGTTTTACTTGCTACAAGTAAAGCAGTCGGATGTATTTTAGAATCTAAGTCTCCATTATCACATAGTGCAATAATTGCAAGGGAGTTGGGAATTCCAGCTATTGGTGCAGTTGATAAAAGTGAAATATCAATTGGATCTTTATATAAAATAGATGGATCAAATGGAAGACTAGAATTATTAGATTCAAATTATATTGACATAAAAAAAAGTAAAAAAAATTTGAGTAATCTTAAACAAACAAAAAAAACTAAACTTTTTTTAGATATTATAAATCAATATAATTCTGATGATGGTAAAATTATAAATTAATATTGGTGGTGAACTAGATGGATTTTTTAAAATTATTCAAAAAAAATTCAATAAATTTTAGTGACAAAATAGCTTTACGTTTTCAAGATTTAGTGTATTCGTATAAAGAACTTGATGAATTAAGTAATTATATTTGCCTTTTATTAGAAAAAAATAACATAAAAAAAGGCGATATTGTTGGAATAATGATGCCTAGAAATGAAAAGATATTAATTTCAATTATAGGTATATTAAAATATGGTTGTGCGTTTTTGCCTATTGATATAGATTTTCCGAAGGAAAGAATTGAATATATTTTAAAAAATTCGAGAATTAATAGTATTGTAACAACAGAATTAAATTTTAAATATGATAGGATTAATATAATTAATATTAATAATTTATATAAATTGAATGAATATAAAATATCAACTCCTTTTCATTCGTATGTTATATATACATCTGGTTCTACTGGAAATCCCAAAGGTGTATTATTAAAATATGATAGTTTGAATAATTTGCTATCATCATTTGTTGATATATTTAAAATTAAGCAAAACGATAATTTTTTAGCAATAACAACAATATCATTTGATATATCAATTCTAGAATTGTTATTACCACTTTGTGTTGGTGGTACTGTTGTAATTGCTCCTTCTAGGTGCCAAATTGATCCATATTATCTTGCTAAAATAATTGAAAAATATGATATAACCTTTATGCAAGCAACTCCAGTTACTTGGAAAATGCTTATTGATTCAAATTGGTCAAATCCCAACCATTTAAAAATAATTTGTGGTGGAGAAGCCTTATCAAAACAACTTGCAGAAAATTTACTGAGAATTTCTAATAATGTATGGAATGTGTATGGACCAACAGAGACAACTATTTGGTCTTCATGTTGTAAGCTTAATGATTCTAATGATATTCATATTGGAGAGCCAATAAAAAACACTATTTTCAAAGTGATAAATAATGGACAAATTGATCAGGAAGGTGAATTGTATATTGGTGGAATTGGTTTAGCAGAGGGGTACTTATATAATAAAAAACTTACTGATGAAAAGTTTGAAATAATAGATGGGATTAGATATTATAAGACCGGTGATATTGTCAAATTAATTGATGATAAGTATTATTATATTTGTAGATGTGATCATCAAGTTAAAATAAGTGGTCATAGAATTGAATTAGGCGAGGTAGAAAATGTTGTATCTAGTTATAATAAAGTTTTTAATACTGTTGTAATATATGACCAAGAATTGAAAAATCTTATTTGTTTCATTATTGAAAAAAAACCAGTTTCTGATACTGAAATAATAGATTTCATATCAAAAAAATTACCAAGTTATATGATCCCAAATAGATTTGTTAGAGTGAATGAATTTCCCCTAACAAATAATAAAAAAATTGATAGAAAAAAATTAATTGAAGATTATAGTAGCAACATTAATCCATGTAACCAAAAAAATAGTTTATCTTCATATGATATAGTAAAACTAATGGTTGAATTAGAAGAAAAATTTGAAAAAAGAGAAGCCATACAAAAGATAAAATTTGAAAATCATGAAATATGGATAATGCAAGAATTAATGTATAAACATAAAACTTTTTATCCAGAATCTTCAAATTTTTATGAACAGATTGTTTTATATGTGCCAAAAAGTAATAATTCAATTTTGAATAAAATATTAGATGATTTAAAAAATAATTTAGATGTTTTTAAAATTGGTATTAAAAGGATAAAAGGCAAATACGTGTTTATAAATGAAAAAGATAATTTGATCAAAGTTGATGTAAATGATAATAAAATCATTCTTGATTATCATAATTGTATAATTGACGGTGAATCAATTAATATTTTAATAAGTATAATCATAGATAAATTAAATAATAAAAAAGTTAATTATGGATTATATAATAGCTTTATAAACGATATAGAATTACTAAACAGCAAATTAAATATTACAGAGGAATATTTTGATATAAAGAAACTTTTTTCAAGAGATTTTGGAGGAAAAGAAGTTAGGAGAAATTTTAAAATTTCTCGTAAACAAATTGATTTATTTGCTCAAAAAAATGGAATAAAAATAAGTGAAGTTATACAGTATGTTTTTTGTAAAAATTTAATGAATTATACTAAGGAAAACATTAAATTTGGAATTATAAACTCAAATAGAAATTTTACTAATAGTTTGTCTATAGGTAATTTTATTAATATTGTTCATCAAGAATATGAACATGATGATTTAAAAGACATTGATAAATTTATAAAAAAATGTATTTTAAATAAAAAACACTATTTTTTTAAATATAATGAAAACAATGCTTATGAATTTTTGTTGATAATAAATAATATGAATGAATTAAATAATATGTTACAAAAAAACGATGTATATGTTGATATGGGTGATTATGTATATGAGAATAATAATTCGCCAATTAATTTTAAATTTAATATTGATAGTGAGAAAGTTGATATATATATATCATCAAAAAATATATTAAGTAGCAAAAAATTTATTAAATTTATTAATGATTTTGAAGAAAATATGAAGAATATTTAGGAGGAAACAATGAAATTTATATTTATAAGACATGGTAAGGATGATGGAAAATATAGAGGCGGATGGAGTAATCAAGATATTATTAGTG
>CALVIQ010000046.1 GCA_944331815.1 uncultured Bacilli bacterium | reverse complement strand
TATCACCATCAGAATTTTATAAATATATAACAACTGGAGAATATCCAATAAAAATTGGAAAAAGCAAAAAAAATAAATCCCTTCTTCTTAAAAATTAAAATTTGTCCTTGACAAAGGGTACATTTTATCTGAAGGTTCTAAACAAACTAATTTAGAAAATGCGAAAAAATGTTAGAATTAAAAATGGATTTAGAAACAATTAGTAAAGTCACAGGTTTAACTATGGAAGAAATTGAAAGTTTAAAAAAATAAACTTTTTTTGTTAAAAAAATCATATATTTATTTAGGTGAAAAAATATGATAAAAAAATCCACAGCTTTAAAATTTTTAATTTTGGTGGTTTTAACTATAATTACATTAATATTATTAAAAAATAATCAATTTAAAACAACTTTTTATAAATACGTTTATAGTGATAATATTAATTTTGCTAGTATAAATAAATGGTATGAAAGTAAATTTGGATCTTCATTGCCTTTTAGTAAATATTTTGAAGATGTTTCGCCTGTTTTTAATGAAAAGTTAAATTATAAAGAAAAAAATAAATATAAAGATGGCGTTTCATTAACTGTTGATGATGACTATTTAGTTCCAGCAATAGATTCTGGAATAGTAATTTTTATTGGAGAAAAAGAAGAATATGGAAATACAATTATTATTCAGCAGGAGAATGGTATTGATTTATGGTACTCTAATTTAAAAGAAATTAATTTAAAACTTTATGATTATATTAAAGAGGGGAGTTTAATAGGAGTATCTAATAGTAATTTATATTTAGTATTTACTAAAGATGGTGAGGTAATTGATTACCAAGAATATATTTAAAATCCATTTTTTCTTTTATATAACAGGTTTAATCTGTTTTTTAACTGGTAATTTTAAAAATTTTATTATATTTAGTTCAATTATAATCGTTCACGAATTAGGTCATATAATAGGTGCTTTGATATTTAAATGGAAGATTGAAAAAATAATTTTATTACCATTTGGTGGAATTACAATATTTAATGAAAATATTGACAAATCATTAAAAGAAGAATTTGTCATAGCTATATTAGGACCTTTATTTCAATTTGTTTTTTATTTATTATATAGGAATAATGAAATATTTAATTATTATAATATAGCAATATTACTTTTTAATTTGTTACCAATTTATCCTTTAGATGGTAGTAAAATATTTAATGTTATATTTAATCTGTTTTTACCTTATAAATTAAGTCATGTTTTAAGTATCATTTTATCTTTTGTTTTTATAATTGGGATTATTTTATATAAAATAGATTTATCAATTATTTTAATATTTATAATTATTGAACTATTTAAAGAAATATTAAAACATAAATATTATTTTAATAAATTTTTATTGGAACGATATTTAAATGATTTTAATTATAAAAAACATAAAGTTATAAAAAAAATATACAGTATGAAAAAACAAACTAAACATATTTTTTATATTAATAATAAATTTTATACAGAAAAAGAAATTATTAGAAAATTGTTTGACAAATAAAGGGAAATGTGCTAAAATTAAAAACTGTGTAGAGGCCTCTCTACAACCGCACAGAGAAGGTTTAAAGTATAATCACCTTAATGGCGAGTCTGAGATTAAAGGAGGTAAAAAATGAAAGCAGTAATTGAAACAGGTGGAAAACAATACTATGTTGAAGAAGGTTCAGTCATATATGTTGAAAAATTAGATGTTGAAGCAGGAAAAAAAGTTACATTTGACAAAGTATTAATGATTAATGATGTTCCTGGTCATCCTTATTTAAGTAATGTAACAGTAGAGGGTGAAGTTGTTAAACACGGTAAAGATAAAAAAATTAAAGTATTTAAATATAATGCTAAGAAAAAATACCGTAAAACTCAAGGACATCGTCAACCTTATACAAAAGTAGAAATCAAAAAAATAATTGAAAAATAATGATTAAAGTAAATATTAAAGAAAAACAAATAACAATAAAGGGACACGCTAATTATGATGAATTAGGGAAAGACATAGTTTGTGCTTCCGTATCATCAATGGTAATTACAACTGTTAATGCTATATTACGAGTTGATAATGAAACAATTAGATATAGTGATAACGATGGTGTTATTATTGATATTATTAAAAATGACGAAATAGTAAATAAATTGATTAATAATTTGATTGATTTATTAAGAGAATTAGAAAAACAATACCCTAAATATATAGAAATAAGGAGGTGTTAATTGTGTTAAAATTGATGCAATTAAATATACAATTATTTGCTCACAAAAAAGGACAAGGTTCTACTAAAAATGGCCGTGATTCAATTTCAAAAAGATTAGGTGCCAAAGCTAGTGATGGTGAGTATGTAACAGGCGGATCTATTTTATATCGTCAAAGAGGAACTAAAGTTTATCCAGGTGTTAATGTTGGAATTGGCTCTGATGATACTGTTTATGCTAAAATAGATGGATATGTTAAATTTGAAAGAGTTGGAAAAGATAAAAAACAAGTAAGTGTTTACACTACTAAATAGTTTTTTATCTTTTTTTTAATAAATATTTACATATAAAGAACAAAATTTTAAAAAATATGATATAATTACAATAGAGGTAGATTATATGAAGATATTGTTAATTGTTGATGATTCTAGTTTAATTACAGTATTTGCATCGAAAATGTTTAAAGATGAATATAATGTAATAACTGCTAAAGATGGTAAAGAAGCAATAGAAGCAGTTAGAAATAATTTTAATAATGAATTTGTAGGAATGTTTTTAGATTTAAATATGCCTAATTTTAATGGCTTTGAAGTTTTAGAAGTTTTTAAAAATCATAATTTATTTAATAAAATACCAGTCTGTATATTAACTGGTGACGATACAAAAGATTCAATTGATAAAGTGTTTAAGTATCCAATAGTAGATGTATTAAATAAACCTTTTAATGAAAAAGAAATAAGAGCTAGCTTAGAAAAAATGATTTTAAGAAAATAGTATTTACTACTGTTTTTTTTTAATGTATAATGTATTTGGTGATTTACATGTTTATTGATGAAGTAAAATTAGAACTCATTGCAGGATCCGGTGGTGATGGGTGCATGGCTTTTAGAAGAGAAAAATTTGTAGAAATGGGTGGACCTTTTGGTGGTAATGGTGGTAAGGGATCAGATATCATCTTTAAAGTTGATGAGGGCTTAAATACTTTAATTGATTTAAGATATCAAAAACAAATTAAAGGAAAAAAAGGTGAAAATGGTCAAGGCAAGGGAATGCATGGTGCTAAAGCAGAAAATATTATTGTTAAAGTACCTTTAGGAACAGTTATTACTGATTTAGATACTAATTTAATTATTGCTGATTTAACTAAAAAGGATGATGAAGTCGTAGTAGCAGCTGGTGGCCGAGGTGGTAGAGGTAATATTGCTTTTGCTACTAAGTCAAATCCTGCTCCTCATTTTGCTGAGAATGGTGAACCAGGTGAAGTTAGAAATGTTAAAGTAGAATTAAAATTATTAGCAGATGTTGGATTAGTAGGAATGCCTAGTGTTGGTAAATCAACGATTATCTCACAAATATCAAAAGCTAAACCTAAAATAGCCGCTTATCATTTTACAACTTTAAAACCTAATTTAGGTGTTGTTAAATCAAATAATTCATCATTTGTTGTAGCTGATTTACCTGGTTTAATAGAAGGTGCAAGTCAAGGTGATGGTTTGGGTGATCAATTTTTAAAACATATTGAAAGAACTAGAGTAATTGCTCATGTTATTGATATGGGTGCAACAGAAGGAAGAAATCCATATGATGATTATTTAATTATAAATAAAGAATTAGAACAATTTAATCCTAAAATATTAGAAAAACCACAAATTATTATAGCTAATAAAATGGATATGCCTGATGCTTTAAATAACTTAGAAGAATTTAAGGAAAAAGTAGATATACCTATTTATCCAGTTAGAGCAATTAATAATGAAGGATTAAAAGAAGTAGTTGAAGTATTAGCTAATATGTTAGATAAAATAAAAAAAGAACCATTATATGAAGAAGAAAAATTTGAAAGTCATGTTTTATACAAATTTAAAGAAGAAAAACCATTCACAATTGTTAAAGATAATAATACTTGGATAGTAAAAGGTGAAAAAATAGAAAAATTGTTAAAAATGACTAAATTCAATACTGATGAATCGGCTAACAGATTTGCCAATAAATTAAGAAAATATGGCGTTGATGATGAACTTAGAAAATTAGGAGCACAAGAAGGAGATACTATTAGAATATTAGATTTTGAATTTGAATATAAGGAGTAAAACACTAAATTAGTGTTTTTTTATATACTAGGAAAGTGCTTTGAAAAATTTTAAATAAGTATATTGACAAACATATGTACGTATGATAAAATTTAATCACGGTGGTGATAAAATGAAAATATATAAAGCATATAAATTTAGATTATATCCAAACAAAATTCAACAAGAATTAATAAATAAAACTTTAGGCAGTACTAGATTTATCTATAATACAATGTTATATGAAAAATAAAAACTATATAAAGAAAATAAAATGACTAAGCAAAAATTTGATTGTATAAAAGAATTACCACTTTTAAAACAAACATATCCATGGTTAATGGAAGTAGATAGTATGGCTTTATCAACTACTATATTTGATTTAGGAAATGCCTTTAAAAATTTTCATAGAACAAAAAATTATCCAAAATATAAAGACAAATATAGTAAAAATAGTTATCGCACAAACTATATAAAAAACATCTATAAAAATAAAGTATATGAAAATATTAAATTAGATATAATAAGCAAAACAATCACGTTACCAAAACTAAAGAATATGAAAATAAGAGGATATCGTAAAACAAAAGAAATAAAAGGAAGAATAATAAATGCTACAATAAGTAAAGAAACAAATAAATACTATGTATCAGTATTATATGAACAAGAAATAAAAGAAAAAAATATAATTCCAAAAACAATAGTTGGAATAGATTTAGGAGTAAAAGATTTAGTAATAACAAGTTTCGGAGAAAAATACGAAAATAAAAAATACATAACCAAATATGAAAATAAAATAAAAAATTTACAAAAATGGTTAAGCAAAAAAGAAAAATATAGCAAAAATTATTACAAAATAAAAAACAAAATAAAAGAAACATATAAAAAACTAAAAAATGCAAGAAATTATACAATTCATAAAATAACAAAAGAAATAGTAAGTGCTAACGACTTAATAATAACCGAAACCATACAAATAAAAAAACTAATAGAAAAAAAAGAGATGTCCAAATATTTAAGTGATGCAAGTTTAAGTGAAATAATAAGACAACTAGAATATAAAAGTAAATGGCAAAACAAACATTTTTATCAAATAGACACATATTATCCAAGTAGTCAAATATGTAGTCATTGTAATAATAAAAATAAAGAATTAAAAGACTTAAATAAAAGAAAATGGACATGTTCAAAATGCAACAATGAAAATGATCGAGATATAAATGCAGCAATAAATATAATGTGGGAAGGTTTAATAAATAATACTAAGTTATTTACATGAACAAACCTCAAAAAAATTTCACTGCAAATAAAATAAATAAAAACAAGTACGGTAGCGACTATCGGAAATTAGTCTCTGGAGGAAAAAGCAAAAGCCACCGAAGAAGGAGAAATATTTAATCGTGAGATTAGATGCAGTCAAATTATTTGACTTTTGTTCTTAAAAATATGGACTTTTTACTTTGTAATGGTGTAAAATATAAATAGGAGATGATTAGATGAGATACTTTCTTGTTGGAATAAAAGGAACAGGAATGAGTGCTTTAGCGCAAATTCTTGATGGATTAGGCTATGAAGTAGAGGGCAGTGATAAACCCGATCACTTTTTTACAGAACAAGCATTATTAGATAAAGGTATAAAAATATATGAATTTAATAAAGAAAATATAAAAGAAGATATGATAATAATTCAAGGTAATGCTTTTAAAGATACACATGAAGAAATTGTAAGAGCAAATGAATTAGGATTAAAAATATATTCATATCAAGATATGGTAGGTAAATTAACTAAAATGTTTGAAACGATAACTATTGCAGGTTGTCATGGAAAAACTACTACAACTGCTATGTTAAGTCATGTATTAAAAAATATAACAGGTTGTAATTATTTAATTGGTGATGGTACAGGATATGCTAGCAAAGAAAATAAATATTTTGCTTTAGAAGCTTGTGAATATAAAAGACATTTTTTAAATTACACTCCTTATTATGCTATAATAACTAATATTGAACTTGATCATATTGATTATTATAAAGATATTGATGATGTAATATCTGCCTATCAAGAATATGCTAGATTAGCTGAAAAAATGGTAATTGCTTGCGGTGATGATCCTTATACCCATACATTAGAAGTCAATGTTCCAATTTTTTATTATGGATTAAAAGATGATAATGATATAATAGCTAAAGATGTAGAATTTACTAATGAAGGAACAAGTTTTGATGTTTTTGTTGAAGATAATTATTATGGACATTTTGATTTGCCTTTATATGGTAAACATATGTTATTAAATTCTTTAGCAGTAATTGGTGTATGTTATTATGAAAGATTGGAAGCTAAAGAAGTAGCTAAATATTTAAAAACATTTGAAGGTGCTAAAAGAAGATTCAAAGAAAAAGTTATAGGAGATATAGTAACAATTGATGATTATGCACACCATCCAACTGAAGTAAAAGTTACAATTAAAGGTGCAAGACAAAAATATCCTGATAAAGAAATAGTAGCAATTTTAAAAACTCATACTTTATCAAGAACAAAAGAAATGGCTCAAGAATTTGCTGATGCACTAAATTTGGCTGATAAATCATATATAATGGATGTTGGAGTTGATAGAGAAGAAGAAGGCTATGATGATGTAACATATAAAGTTATATTAGATAAACTTGATAATGGTGAATATATTAATTTAGATACTGTTGATAAATTATTAAAACACAAAAATGCTGTTATGATTTTTATGAGTAGTAAAGATATATATGTATTACAAAATAAATATGAAGAATTATTAACTAAAAAATAGAAGAAAACTTCTCAATGTCATTAACTTAAGAAACGCGAAAGCGTTTTTTTTGATATAATAAAAGAAAAGGATAGGAAGGTTTTAATATGAGGCAAAGTCAAAATGGGACAAACTTCATCAGAGACCAACTAGAATCAAAACTAAATTATGAACTTGTAAGAAATAAAACAACAGATTTTACTAGAAAAAGGAAAATAGGTCCAAAAGAATTAATAATTTATAATATGAATAAGAAAGGATTAAGTTCTAAAATGGAAGAATATCAATTTTTTAAGATCACTGGATATGAAAGTATAAGTACTCCAGGCATGCTTAAGCAAAGAGAAAAGTTAAATCCAAATATATTTGAATATTTGAATAATGGATTGCTTGATGTCTATTATCAAGATTGTAAAGAAGAAATGAAGCTATACAAAGGATATTTATTAACTGCAACAGATGGAAGTGAATTTGAAATACCCAATACTAAAACTAGTAAAAAAAGTTTTGGTAGTACAACTTCTGGAAGAAAAAAAACACAGACTACAGCAAGGGTAAAAGTTTCTATAGTAATTGATATACTTAATAAATTTGTATTAGATGTATGCATTGCAAAACATAGAACAAATGATATGAAATTATCAAAAATACATAGAGAAAATATGAAATTAAAATTTAGTAATTATAAAATGATAAGTATAAAAGATCGCGGTTATGTAAGTTTAGAAGATATATATTATTCAATAAAAAACGACATAAAATTTATTCAACGTTTAGATAGTAAATCATTTAATAAAGAAATAAGTCAAATGAAGAGTAATGATGAAGAAATAGAAATTCAATATGAATATAATCGAATTAAAGCTCTAAAGAAAACTGCACCAGAATTATATGAATATTATTTAAATGGTAATACTATTAAATTAAGAGCTGTAAAAATTGAACTAGAAACAGAAAAAGAAATACTATTAACTAATTTAGATTTTACATATGAGGAAATAAAAGAATTATATAAATTAAGGTGGGCAATTGAAAGTACATATCATCAACTAAAAGAAAACTTAAAAATAGAAACAATATCAAGTGGGAAAGAAGTTATTGTTAAGCAAGAAATATTAAGTCAAATGTTAGTATATAATATAGCTCAGTCACACATAAATGTAGCAGAAGCAAAAATTAATCAACAAAAATATAAACATAAAATGAAAATAAATCATAATATGGCAATGGGGTTATTAAAAAACTATTTTATATATATTATTATGGAAAAAAGTTCAAAAAAAAGATTATTATTAATGGATGAATTTGAACAATTAATTTTAAAATATTTATGTCCAACAAGGAAAAATCGTAAATATAAAAGAAATAAAAAAATAAATAATAAGCATCATATTAATAAACGTAAAACATTTTAAATTTATATTAATAGTAAAATTTTGATAATAAGTATCAATTGTTTTGTTGTGTCTAAAATTAAACATAAAAGTTATATAAACAAAAAAGCAAGAATTTTTTTTCTAAAATTCTTGCTTAAGTTAATGACATTG
>CALVIQ010000045.1 GCA_944331815.1 uncultured Bacilli bacterium | reverse complement strand
ATCTAATTTTCTTCATGATATAAATATTCATCTGGTATATTAGGATAACCGCTAATATAAAAATTAAATATATCATTTAATATTTGTATACATACATTATAAGATTTTTCATCTAATTTATTATTTTTAAAATAATTATCTACTTGAGTCTTTAATTTGTAATATAAACTTTCATATTCGTCTTTGCTAACACTTTTTACATCCTTTATATTCGATACTATATTGCTTAATTCACTAATCTCTAAATCAATTTTTGAATCAACTTGCTTTTCTATATCTTCTATTATTTCATACAAAGAAAGTGCTAATAAATAATTTGAATAATTATTATTAAAATATTTTTCATATTGGACTAAATAATTTTTTAATTCATCTATTGAATAATTATTAATATTATGATCATGTAATTGAACGCAACAATCAGAATCCAAGATATAACCTTTTAATGATATCTTATTTAACATAAATGTTTTCTCAATTTGATATTCATCATTTGATAATTCTACAAGTTCATTTGCTTTTGCAATAAAATTAAATATTTCGTTATTTATTTTATCTTGCATTTTATCTATCTCGACATATGATTCTAATATTCTTAAATTTAAGTTTTCACTCATAAGCTATCACCTAATTACCATATAAATAATCATAAATAGAGCCCCAGCAAGAAAACCGACAATTAAAGATAATATAAATATATTTATAAACCCATTGTTAGGAATAGAATTAGGAGTACGTGGATAGGTTAAGGTTCTTACCTTTTGTTTATCCGTTTGTCGTGCTTGTGCTTTTTGTTGTTTTATCAGATGATTTTTTTGCTTTATTTGATTAGCAACTAGAATCTCGCCACTTGTTCTATAATCAAAAACTTTTTTATCTCTAAATGCCCCTCCATAGATGGTTTTCACAGGCTCTTTACCTTGTTGAATTAATGTTTTATTTTGATTATCCAATAAAAAGTTAGTAGAATCTGTTAAAGACCAAATTGTTACTTGCCTGATATTGTATTTTTTAGAACTATTCACAATAAGATTCTTAAGTTCAACTTGTTTTCTCTGTTTCTCGGTTTCGCATTCTAGTGGTGAATGTGTTGCAATATAATCATCAGTTAATGCTTGATCATATTCAGTGATTTTTATAGGATAACCATATGATGATAATTTATTTAATGAAGAATCAATTTCTTTTTCTGTAACATCTGACCTCAAATGCATTTGTGTTCCTATACAATCAACTATTTTTTTTCCACCAAGCATTTTTTTATGCTTTTCCTCAAATGCTTTAATCCTATCTAAAACAGATTTAAATGTTTGCAGTTTATTATTATCTTCTAAATTTACTTCATTATAAACAAATTCAACATTTGGTAAATTTTTTCTAGCAACTAATGCAATTTCACACAAATCTTCAATATTCAAAAATTTTTGCCATCCAGACTCTTGACTATTATTTTTAGGAATATCCTCTCGATTTAAATACTGTCCGTTAAAATCATTAGAGAATCTAGTTACTAATTCGTTAAAAATATCAATACTTTTTACTACTTCATAACCATTATTTTCTAAACTCATCTGATTATAAGAGGCTATCATTTGAGTAGTACTATCAACATACTTTAATAATTCATCATAAACTCTTTGTTTGTTAATTTCATTATATTCTAATTCACTTAAATGTTTTGGACAATCTTCAAAAAATATTAAAGCATTTAATCTAACATCTTTGCCTAAACCTCGAGCAAAATCTAGACATCTCTCTAATTTTTTATAATAATAATTCCCATTAGGCATATATACAGCAGGATGTTTTGATTCAAAATCAAGAGTTATAGATTTAAATTCTCTTAATTTAGCGAATAATAATTGATAGTCTGGTATTTGATATTGGTTAATTCCAGGATTACTTAAGTCTCTACTTTCTGATAATGCAATAAAGATATTATTGCTTATTTCTCTAGGGAATACTCTACTTATATTTTGAAATATTTCATCAGCCGATATATTTGACTGCATTCCAGTTTGAATTATTAATTTTAATTTATCAATTTGTTCAGGTGTTAAATTGGCACCCTTTATAACATTAGAAATTTTTTTATTCAAATTTGCACTTGGATTTTTATATATTTCATTTCTGTCTGTTAGACTATTAATATATTCATTAAATACTAATTCTCTCATTTGTTCTAATTCCAAACTTTGATCTGAAATATCAATTGATAATTGAGTAGAAATTTCTCTTAATTCTTTAATAGAACTAGCATTGGCTATCATCATTAATTCTATCATCTGTCTATTTAATGTTATTCCAAGTTTTTCATTTTCATCAGTTTTATTTTCAAATTGGCTTAGATATGCTTGCCGTTCTTGTTCTTCCCATTTATAATACGAGTCTAACAACTTTTTCTTTTCAAAATCAATCATTTTTATTATTGTATCTATGTCTTCATCACAATTCAAAAACATATCTAAAGCTCTTTTATATTTGTCTTCATTTATAAAATATCCTTTATCTTTTGCACATAATTGTTTTAATTCAGAAAAAGTATTATATAAGTACTGTGTTACTACTTTATTTTTTTCTTCCATGTTCATAAGTACCACCACCTATTATTAATTATACTATAAAAATGCATAAAATTGTGAATTTTACTTATAATTTAACGTTTTGTTTTTTTTAATACCTTAGGTTGTGTTTCATTATTATTTTGTTCTAAGTAACGTTTATATTTATGAAATTGATAATTTATAATCATTCTATCTAATCGTCGTCCATATGACAAATATTGTTCATAGTGCCACTTCATATCATTGTATATGCTATTATTTATATATTCGGTACATTTTTGATCATCATTTATTATCTCTTCATTGAATTGAAAAATTATGTTATTAGAAATTAATAGATTATTTTCTTTGTCAACGCTCCATATTATTGGTACAATTTTAACCCAACGTTCTATATCGTTTATTGTCATTCTAACAAAATATTCATAACCTTCATGTCTACCATTTGCATCAAAAAAATCTACTTCGTATTCTGATAAAATATTATCCCCAACGTGATATTTGCAAAAATGTCTCAAATCGGCAGTCCACTCAGGAAATATTTCTGTATTACGCATTTGGCCAATTTCACAATTACAGCTTCTTCCTTTATTATATTTTATAAGACAATCTAATAAGTATTCTTTTATCCCAGATACAATATAATTAGGATAAGATAAAAACTTAAATCTTATTTGTTTTTCATCACTTATCTGCATTTGTAATATAATACCTGTTTGCTTTAAAAAAGTTAAAAATTCTGTATAATTAATACAAAGTTTCACCATCGATTGTTTTGAGTCTTCATTATCTTTCTTCTCATAAATATCTAATTTAGGATAACAATTATCAAAATAATATTTCATAATTGTATCTTGTCTTATGTCATTATCATAGCTCATATATATTCCCCCTTTGTTGCCATATATTATAGTAGATATATTGCCATTTGTAAAATACTTATTTTTTATAATTGACATAACATTTTGTTATGATATAATATTTATAGGTGATGAAAATTGAATATTAATTTTGAATACTATAAAATTTTTTATGTAATTGCTAAAAATAAAAATATAACAAAGGCAGCTCACGAATTAAATATTAGTCAACCAGCTATAAGTAGAATGTTAAAAACAATGGAAGATCAAATGAATATTAAATTGTTCATAAGAAAAACAAAAGGTGTCATATTAACAAATGAAGGTAAAGAGTTATATCGACTTATAGCAAATAACATTGATAATATTATGAAGTCTGAAATTAGTTTTTCAAAAATAATAAAAAATAAAACAATTAAAATTGCAGGTAATAAGACATATATCAATTATTTAATAGAAAATAAGAAATTAGATAATATTTTTAATATTAATTCAAATATAAATTTAATTGATACAAATAATTTTGATTTATTAAATAATCAATTATCTAACAATTTAATAGATTTCGCCTTTATATCAGAACCAACTAATTATCAATTTAATCGTGAGTTAGCATTCAAGCAATTAGAAGAATTTCATTTAGTTTATTATTCAAACAAAGATAATGATAAACCAATAGTTCTTTTAAACAACAATAAATTTAGTGACATATGCAAAGAATACTTAAAATCTATCAACATTAATACTGAAAACATTATATTAGTTGATGATTACGATGTTATTTATCCATTAATATCTAATGGATATGCAAATGGTTTTTTAATTAGAGAATATATTAATGGTAACTTATCAAATACTGACATTTCAAAATTTAATATATCCGATAACATTTCTACTATTAAAATGGGAATATTATATAATATAAACAATGAATTAAAAATTAAAAAGTTTTTTAACAAATAGAAAAAGCGAGAGTATGCTTTAATAACATATTCTCGCTTTTATAATATATTTAATGAATAACAATAGTCGTAAACATTCAATTGTTTATTTATTTTTTCATTAATTTTTTGATTTTTAAAATCATATTCAAATACAATGAATAACATTTCTACTGAAAATTTTTGTTTTTCTAATAATGATAATTCTAAATATTTTGATGAAATAAAAAGTAAGTTTTTATATTTAGCAAAATTAGTAATGGTTTTATTATAATTAGGATCTAAATATAATAATATTTCTTTTAGTAATTTTATAAAACTATCAATATCATATTCGGTGGAAAAATGTAAGTTTTCAAGTATTTGTATT
>CALVIQ010000044.1 GCA_944331815.1 uncultured Bacilli bacterium | reverse complement strand
ATATTTTACAGGTATTTTACTAATTATGCATTAAAAATTTTTATATTTTTATTAAAAATTATCGATTTTTCCTTTATAAATAAATATTGTCAATATTTATTTATATTTTTTTCGTGTTTTTATCCTGCGATGAAAAAAATAATAATTGACAAAATAATTAATTTATAGTAAAATGTATATAGATATGAATTATTTCATATATTAAAAAGAGAGATACATTTAATTTTGGTTGTTAAGTGTTTTCTCTATTTGGTTTTTTGGAGAAAACACCGTTCAAAGTTGAATCGGTGTTTTCATTTAAGATTAGTCCTTATTTTTAAGGACTAGGATTGTATAAAGAACAATCATAGCAAATGCTACAATTAATTGCATTTATAAACCTTTCTATAGTCTTAATTTCCATAGAATCACCTCCATTCTTAAAATAAATTAAAAATAGAGTAAAACACCTAACTATTAAATATATCTCTAAATTAATTATAAATTAATCCAGAACAAAAGTCAACTATAAATTAATCATTTTATGGATCGCTATTGACAGTGATGTTAATTTATAGTAAAATTAATATGGATATGAATTAATTAGTATTATAAAATTAATTCGGTTAGAATTAATCCTTTCTATAATATTTTTAATCATAGAAGATCACCTCCATATTAAAGATTTTTAATGATAAAAATTATTAATACAATTAATTCATATATCAAAAAAGAGATACATTTAATTTGATTTATTAAGTGTTTCCTCTGTTTAAGTTTTGGAAAGCACCGTTCATAGTTGATTGGTGTTTTGTTTTTAATATGACAAAATTGTCATTAAATAAGTCACTTTAAAATAATAATAATTTGTTATAATATTTTAAAGGAGTAATATTATGGAAATATTAAATATTTTGACTATTAAACATTTGAAAGAAAATAAAAAAAGAACTATTTTAACAATCATCGGAATTATGTTAGCTACTTTTTTGATGACTGAATTGGGTTTATTATTTTCTAGTCTTAGAGATAATGGTATTCAATCAGCAATAAAGTACAATGGAGATTACAATGCAAAAATAAATATAAAAAAAGAAGATTTAGATTTTATATCTAAGAATGACAGCGTTTTAGAATATAAATATAAATCTAGTTTAGGTTATTCATTATATGATGGATTGCAAAATAAAAAATATCTACAAGTTTTAACAGCATCAAAAAGTTATTTAGATAATCTAAAACTAATTGAAGGAAGATTACCAAATAATGAAAATGAAGTTATTATTTCTAATGATATTAAAACTGAAGGAAATGTTGATTTAAATATTGGAGATACTATTAAATTAAATGTTGGACAAAGAGAATGTGATGGAAAATTATTAGGGGAAAGTGCTTATGTAGTTGAATATAAATATTTAAGTGATTGGACAGTAGAAACTGTAAAAGAAGAACACTTAATAAATACATTCCCAAAAGAATATAAAATAGTTGGAATTGTTGAAAAAGATATATATGAAGAATATTTTAATCCTGGTTATAGTATTTTTACTATTTCTAAAACTGTTGATTTATTAAGTGTCTATGTAAGATATAAAAATGTTTTTAAAACATATGAAAATAGTGAATTAATTATAAAAAATTTAAATTATGAAAGTAATTTAGAATATAATGATAGTTTACTTTATTATTATGGAATTGGTGAAGATAATAATTTTATTAAAGGATCAATTGCAATATTATTAATTATTTTAATATTAATTACAGTTGCAAGTGTTATTGTAATTTATAATGCTTTTGCTATATCAGTTACCGAAAGAATAAAACAATTTGGACTATTTTCAAGTATCGGGGCTACTAAAAAGCAATTAAGATATACAATATTTTTTGAAGTTTTTGTAGAAGGCATTATTGGTATTGTATTAGGACTAATTTTATCTTTTATTGGTATTAATATTATTTTATCGGTTATTAACAAATTATTAGTTAATAGTTTATCTATACCATTAGAATTATCAATCTATCCTTTATATATGTTAATTTCTCTTGTTTTTATTATTTTAACTATTGCATTATCGGCATATTATCCTTCTAAAAAAGCAAGTAGAGTAAGTCCTATTGAAGCAATTAGATTAAATAATGAAATTAAAATTAAAAAGGTTAGAACACCTAAATTAATTCAAAAATTGGGTGTTGAAGCAGAGATTGCTTACAAAAATATGAAAAGAAATAAGAAAAAATATAATATAACTATTTTATCTTTATTTTTAAGTATTGTTTTATATGTTTCATTTAGTTCGTTTTTAAACTATACAATTGAATCTAGTAAAGATGCTATGGATATTCCAAGTTATGATTATTTTGTTAGATTATCTGGTAAAGATAAAAATAAAATAGATGAAATTATTAATCAAGTTTTAAATGTTGAGGGAGTAAAGCAGAATAGTTTAATTGAATTAAAAACATTAGAATCTGATTTTAATTTAGATTATTATACTGATGAAGTAATAAACGAATTTGGAATAAGTAGTAGTCCTAAACAATATGTTCATTTATATATGTTAGATGATAAAACATATGAACAAGTTAAAAAACAACTTAATATTAAAGATAGACCAATTTTGTTAAATTATTTAGATGAAGAGGGATGGATAAATAAAGATATCAAAGGCTTTAATTTATATAAAGATATTAGTAGTTTAAATATATATGATAATAATAATAATTTTGTTTTAGATAATATTTATATGTCTGATATTAAAATAGAAAATGTTGAACCTTGGATTTATACATATACTTTAATTGTTGATGAAGATACATTTAATAAAATTAAAACCGATGAATATAATATAACATTAACTTTAAATGGCGATAATTTTACTAAAGTTGATGAATTATTACATGAAGATATTTTAGATGTTAGTATTAGTACTGAAAATATTAAACAAACGATGCAGGAACAATACAATACTTTATTAGCATATAAAATAATATTATATGGTTTTGTTGTTTTGATAACTTTAATCGGTGTTACTAGTGTTATTAATACAATTAATATGAGTGTTACTTTAAGAAGACAAGAATTTGCTATGTTAAGGAGTATCGGTTTAACGCCCAAAGGATTTAATAAAATGATTATATTTGAATGTTTATTATTTGGATTAAAATCATTAATATATGGTATATCGGTATCGTTAATCATAACTTATTTATTTCATTTATCTTTTAATAAAATGGCAAAAACTAGTTTAATAATACCATATACAAGTATAATAATTGCAATATTAGGTATATTTATAATAGTATTAATGACGATGTGGTATGCTACTAAAAAAATAAAAAAAGAAAACATTTTAGATATAATTAGAAAAGAAAGTATTTGACAAAATAATTAATCTATAGTAAAATGTATATAGATATGAATTGTTTCATATATTAAAAAAAGAGATACATTTAATTTCCGATGTTAAGTGTTTTCTCTATTTGTTTGGGTAAAGAAAACACCGTTCAAAGATGAATCGGTGTTTTCGTTTAAGATTAGTCCTTATTTTTAAGGACTAGAATTGTGTAAAAAACAATCATAGCAAATGCCACAATTAATTGCATTAGTAATCCTTTCTATAGTATTAAATCCCATAGAACATCACCTCCATTCTTAAAATAAATTAAAAATAGAGTAAAACACCTAACTTAATTAAATATATCTCAATATTAATTATAAATTAATTTAATGCAGAAGTCAACTATAAATTAATTGTTGACAAAGTAATTAATTTATAGTAAAATGTATATAGATATGAATTGTTTCATATATTAAAAAAAGAGATACATTTAATTTGGAAGATTAAGTGCTTTCTCTATTTATGCTTTTGTGAGAAAACACCGTTCAAAGAAGAATCGGTGTTTTCGTTTAAGATTAGTCCTTATTTTTAAGGACTAGAATTGTATAAAGAATAATCATAGCAAATGCTACAATTAATTGCATTATTAATCCTTTCTATAGTATTAAATTCCATAGAACATCACCTCCATCTTTAAAATAATTTAAAAACAGAGTAAAACACCTAACTTAATTAAATATATCTCAATATTAATTATAAATTAATTCGATATAAAAGTCAATTATAAATTAACTTAATATGACTAAATTGTCACGATATTAGTCATTTAATTGTAATAATAATTTAATACAATTATTATGGAGGGAGAAATAATATGAAAATATTAAATAATTTAACAATAAAACATTTAAAAGCAAATAAAAAAAGAACTATTGTAACAATAATAGGAATTATTTTATCAACTGCTTTAATGGTTGGAATTGGCTTGTTATTTTCAACATTAAGAGATAATTCTGTTAAAATGATTATTGAAAATAATGGTAGTCATCATGTGGCAATTGAAGTTGAAAAATCTAAATTAGATTTCATATCTAAAAATGATAATGTATCAAAATATAAATATAAATCTAGTTTAGGGTATTCATTATATGATGGTATTACAAATGAATATAAACCTTATATTAATGTTTTAACTGCATCAAAAGAATATTTAGAAGATTTAAAATTAATTGAAGGAAGATTACCTAATAATGAAAATGAAATTATTATATCTGAACATTTAGAAACTAATGGAGAAGTAAAATTAAATGTTGGTGATAAGATAAAATTAAATATCGGTAAAAGGGTAGACGATAATAATAATTTATTAGAAGATTCACCAATAGCATTATACTACGAAGAAGAAAAAGGTGAGTATTTTAAAGAAGAACATTTAATTGATACTATAGAAAAAGAATATACCGTTGTTGGTATTATAAAAAGAGATGTATTAGAAAAATATGAAAATCCTGGTTATAGTGCATTTACTATTACTGAACCAAATGAAATATTAACAGTTTATGTTAATTATAAAAATGTTAAAGATACATATAAAAATAGTGAAATTATTGCTAAAAATTTAGGTTATGAATCGGTTTCTGAAGATTATGTTTATTATGAACAAGTAAGTTACAATGATAATTTATTAGCGCTTTCAGGTGTTTCAAATTATACTAATATGTTAGATTCAATGGCAGGTGTTATAATTATAATATTGTCTTTAGTTTCAATAGCTTGTATTATAGTTATTTATAATTCATTTGCTATTTCGGTAATGGAAAGAAAAAAACAATTTGGTTTATTTTCAAGTATCGGAGCTACTCAAAAACAATTGAGACATACTATATTTTTTGAAGCTTTTATAGTTGGTATTATTGGTATACCACTAGGAGTTTTATCAGCCTATTTAGGTATTGGAATAGTTTTGATGATAGTAAATAAATTATTGCCTAATATGTTTGATTTTCCACTTGCTCTTGCAACTTATCCTTTGTTTGTTATTATCCCAATTATTTTTATGATAATAACAATATTGGTATCAGCTTTCTTACCTGCTAGAAGTGCTAGTAAAATAAGTCCTATTGAAGCTATTAGATTAAATGATGATATTAAAATTAAATCTAAAAAATTAAAAACACCTAAAATTGTTAAATTATTTGGTGTTGAAGGTGAAATAGCTTATAAAAATATGAAGAGAAATAAGAAAAAATATAGAATAACTATTATTTCATTATTTATAAGTATTGTATTATTTGTATCGTTTAGTAGTTTATTAAAATATGGAATAACAAGTGCTTATGACTTTACTGAATTACCTAAATATGAATATGCTGCTAGTTTTTCTAGTAATAAACAAGAAAGAATAGATAATATTGTTAATCAAGTTGTGAAAATAAATGGTATTAAAAAATATAGTATTTTTAATCAAAGTAGTTTTTTAACAGATAATAATAATTATTTTACTAAAGAAGTGTTAGATATGGAAAATACAGCTAATGATAGAATAAGTGTTAATGTATTAAGTTTAGATAATAAATCATATGAAGAATATAAAAAACAAATTGGTCTATCATTTGATCAGCCTGTATTACTTAATACATATAGTTATATTAAATATAGTGATAATTCAAGAAAACAAATAACAGTTACTCCTTATAATAAAATATCATCATTAGAAATAAGAACATATGATGAAAAAAATAGTTTTAAATTAGATAATATATATTCTACAAATATATTACCATTTGGTATAGAAGAAACATATTTGGGGATTATGACAATAATAGTAAATGAAGAAACATATAATAAATTAAAAGTTGATAATAACTATTATTCATCTATGTACTTATTAGCTGACAATTATGATGAATTTGATAAACTCTTAGATAGGGAAAGTAAAGAAAATATATTAACTGATGATGTTTCTGTTTATACTACAAATATTAAAAAAGAATTACAATTATTATCTAATATAGTATTTGTTATTAAATTATTATTATATGGTTTTATTAGTTTAGTTACATTAATAGGTGTTACTAGTGTAATAAATACTATTAATACAAGTATTGCTTTAAGAAAAAAAGAATTTGCGGTATTAAGAAGTATTGGACTAACACCTAAAGGATTTAATAAAATGATGTTATTTGAATGTTTATTCTTTGGGTTAAAATCATTATTATATGGCTTACCAGTAGCTTTTATAATTATTTATTTATTCCATTTATCATTTAATGGTATTGTATCTTTTAATAGTATTTTAATACCTTATGGAAGTATATTAATAGCTATATTTGGTGTATTTATCATAGTTTTAATAAGTATGTGGTATGCTACTATAAGAATAAAAAAAGCTAATATTTTAGAAGCTATAAGAGAAGAAAATATTTAGAAATTTCTTCTTTTTTAATAATTAAATTTTATATATTACTAAAATATAAACATTTGTAAAATAAAATAGTTTTGAATATTTTATTATTATAATTATTGATGAAACTGGTTATGATAAAATATATTTCATATTATATAATAAATTGACAAAAAAATAAGTTAGGATATTAAGAAAATAATATATATTTTAATTGAATAATTATAAAAAATATTGTATAATATCTTTACTAGAGGTGATGCTATGGATGAGTTACAAACAGATAAAGGAATATTAAGAATAACTAGAAATTTAGGTATTTTTGCAACTTCATCATTTGCTTTAATGAGTACAGCTTTTGCAACCGGAATTTTAGCGCAGGAACCTGCTATAAGATATTTTTCAGGAGCATTGATGTTAGGAAATTCTTTTATTTCTGGAAAAATAACATATGATGTTAATAAAGAATTGAAAAAACTAAAATAATAATTTTTAGTTTTTTTGTTATTTAATTTTAAAATAATATATAATTTTAATAAAAATTATTATAAATAATTAATTTGACAAACTATTTTTATTATGATATAGTACCGTACCGGAAGGGTGATAGTATGAAAAGTTTTGAAGATTTAATTAAAGATAAACAGCAAAGTTATATTGATATTATAAATTTTAGAAGAAAAAATGCTAATCAAATAAAAACAAGTAATTTATATCATATGTATAGATTATTAGTTTCACGAGAAGCTTTGTTAATAAAAAAAATTGCAGGTTCTGATAATAGAATAGAAACTTATTTTTCAATATATTATTATTTATTATGGAATGGAATATTATCAAAAGATGGTTATTTTGCTTATGAAATTGATAAAGAAGAATTAATGACTAATTTAATAGGTGTTTCAATTCCATTAGGTAAAGGTGTATGTTATAATATTGAATTAAATTTTATAGATATTTTAAAAGAATTAAGACCTGACATTAAAAGTTATTCTATTGGGACAAATTTTAAAATGGATGAATCATTTGTATCATCTGCTAATTTAATAAATAAAGAATCGATTAATAGTGCTATTGAACAAGCAAATCATGTTGAAACTTTAATTATATCAAATAATAACGGACAATATGAATATTTTCTATATGATCCTACTAATTTCCGAATTAATAAATTAAAGTTTTATAATAATTTTTTTGATGAAAAATTTTATGATGTGCGTACAACATTATTGCTTGATAAATTTAATACTGAAGAATCACCACAACAAATATTAGAACGAATAAAGAATGATATAAGAATTTTATATAGGTCTACAGCAATTTCTTTACCAGAAAATCAATTAATAAGAATAAAAAAATATGGAATAGATAAATGTGTTTCAGGTGATAAGCATATAAAATTATTTAGAGAAGATAACGTTGATTTATTTAAACAAATTTCAATTGAACGTGCTAAAATTCTATCAAAAAAAAATTAACGAGTTTCCATTAATTTTTTAGTGCATAATCTTAATAATATTAAAAGTATAATAATAGGTGATAAAACAAGAAATAAAACAGTTGAAATAGTTAAACCAATTGCAACAATACTTAAATTTTTGATAATATCGCCTCATTTCTAATACAAAATTATAGCACATATTATTAGTATTGACAAGTTTTAAAAATATGATACAATATACTTAATATTTGTTTGAAAGAGTATATATATTGATTATTTAGAGAGCTGATGTTTGGTGTAAATCAGTTAAGAAATATATAGAAAGACAGCAAACTATAAAATAACCGGTTAATCCCGTTAAAGATTTAAGAGCATAGAATTCTATGAAATAAGGTGGCACCGCGAAATAATTCGTCCTTATGTTTATAGGATTTTTTTAATTATAGGAGGATTTATGAAAGTTAATAATAATACAGATTTTAATATTAAAAATGTAGGTGAAATAGTAACATTATATGGTTGGGTTGCTAAAAAAAGAAATTTAGGTGGATTGATTTTTATTGATTTAAGAGATAGAAGTGGTATTATTCAATTAGTCGTTAAGCCTGATAATAAATATTATGATTTAGCTGAATCATTAAAAAATGAATATGTTATTAAAGTAGTAGGAAATATAACTGAAAGAGAAAGTAAAAATAAAAATTTATTAACTGGTGATATTGAAGTTATCATTAATGAATTAAAAATATTAAATACTAGTATTGATTTACCTTTTAATCTAAATGATACTACTGCTTTAGAAGATACAAGATTAAAATATCGTTATTTAGATTTAAGAAGAAGTGAAATAAAAGAAAAGTTAGAGGCTAGACATAAAATTACTTTTGCTATAAGAGAATATTTAAACAAATTAAATTTCTTAGAAATTGAAACTCCAATTTTGTGTAAAAGTACACCTGAAGGAGCAAGAGACTATTTAGTTCCTTCGAGAATATTTAATGGTAGATTTTATGCTTTACCTCAATCACCACAAATATTTAAACAATTATTAATGGTTGGTGGTATGGAAAGATATTTTCAAATTGCTAAATGTTTTAGAGATGAAGATCTAAGAGCTGATAGACAGCCTGAATTTACGCAAGTTGATATGGAAATGAGTTTTGTAACTGAAGATGATGTTATGAATTTAACTGAAGGCTTAATTGCTTATATATTTAAACAAGTAAAAAATATTGATATTAAATTACCTTTGAAAAGAATGAAATATGATGATGCTATAAATTATTATGGATCTGATAAACCTGATTTAAGATTTGATATGAAAATTAATGATGTAACTGATATTTTTAAAGATACAGAATTTACTATTTTTAAAGATGTATTAAATAATAATGGTATTATTAATTGTTTAGTTATTAAAAATAGTGCAGATAAATTTTCAAGAAAAGATATTGATAAGTTAACTGAATTTGTTAAAACATATAAAGCAAAGGGTTTAGCTTACTTAAAAATTGATAATGAAGTAACTGGTAGTATTGCTAAAGTAATTACTAAAGATGAATTAGATAATTTAAAATACAAATTAAATTTAGAAAATAATGATTTAGTTTTAATTATATCTGATAAAAAACAAGTTGTAAAACAAGCATTAGGAGCTTTAAGATTATGTTTAGGCAAACAATTAAATTTAATAAGTAATAATTATGAATTATTATGGGTTGTTGATTTTCCATCATTTGAATATAGTGAAGAAGAAAATAGATATGTAGCTTGTCATCATCCTTTTACTGCTCCAAAAGATAGTGATATCGATAAATTGTTAACTGATAAAGCTAACTGTTATTCTAAAGCTTACGATATTGTAATTAATGGTTATGAAGCAGGTGGGGGAAGTATTAGAATTCATGATCAAGAAGTTCAAAAGAAAATGTTTGAAGCATTAGAATTAACTGATGAACAAATTAAAGAAAAATTTGGTTTCTTTGTTGATGCATTAAAATATGGAACCCCTCCACATGGCGGTTTAGCGTTAGGTTTAGATAGATTAACAATGTTACTTACAAATACAGAAAATATAAGAGATGTTATTGCATTCCCTAAAACAGCTAGTGCATCTGACTTAATGAGTGAATGTCCTAATGTAGTTGATGAAAAACAATTAAAAGAATTAGGTATAAAAATAAATAATTAAGAAAATTACTAAAAAAATATAATGGTGGTGGACATTGTTAAAAAGGAGTATAAATTTAATACTTCTTTTTTCAATATGTGATATAATATAATTGGTGGTACTAATGAAAAACAACTTTATCAAATATATAATTATTTCTTGTTTGTTAATTATTTTAATTTTAATTGGTTTTAGTGTTTATTCTAATAATTTAAATAATAAATTAAATGAACAAATAAAAGTTATGTTAACTGAAGTTGGAAATCAAAATAAATTAGTAGTTGAAAGTGAAATAGAAAAACAACAAGATTTAGTAAAACAACTTGCTAATACATTATCTTTAAAAAATTATGACGAAGAAATTATTCCTTTATTACAAAATATTTATGATACAAATAATTATAAAAATGTAGGAGTAGTTTCTAAAGAAAAAACAATTTATATAACTGAAGATAAAGTTGAAATAAAAAATGAAAATTATTATGATAATTTAGAAAATAAAGGTAGTGTCATAATACTAGATAAAGATCCTATTAATAAAGAAATGAGTATATTTATTGGAGAAAATATAAAAGATAAGGAAGCAACAGTATTTTTTTCTTATGATTTATATAATTTAATTGATAAATTATCTGTTCCTTCATTTAATAATGATGGATATACTTATATAGTTGATAGCAAGGGTAATAAGATATTAAAATCTAATAATCAAAATAGTTTTTATGAATTTGATAATATATTTGATGCAATGATAAAATCAAATATAAAAAATATAGATGTTGTTCAATTATTAGAACAAGATTTTAGAAATTTAAACAGCAATAATATTATATTTTATAATGATTCTTATAAACAAATGTATTATACACCTCTTGGAATAAATGATTGGTATATATTAACCGTAGTACCAGTTTCTACTATTGATAATATATATAATGAAATTATGATTTCTACTTTATTGGTGTCAATTTATTTAATTGTAATATTTTTAATAATATTCTTAACAATATCTTTAGTATTATATTTAAAAAACAAAAAATTATATAATGTTGTTTATATTGATAAATTAACTGGTGGGTATTCTTATGAAAAATTTAAAGAAGAATATGATAAAATAAAACATAATAAAACATTGATAGTTTTTGATATTAATAATTTTAAATTATTAAATACGTTGTATGGATATAGTGTAAGTAATGAAGTATTAAATAAAATATATAATATTTTGAATGAAACAAATAAAGATGGTTTTCATTGTCGAAAAACAGCTGATCATTTTTTAATTTGTTTAAAGCATCATGGTGAAAAAACAATTTTGTCTTGTATAAATAAAATATATAATAATATAAAACAAATAAAAATAAAAGATAGTGATTTTGTATTAACTTCAACATTTGGAATATATGAATCATTTTATGATGATGATTTTGAGATTGCAGAAAATAAAGCAATAATTGCATGGAAAATAGCCAAAAATGATCATAATTTGTTTTATTCTGTTTATGAAGATAAAATGGTTTATGATATGGTTGAAAATAAAGTGATATTGGATAAATTAATTAATGCTTTAGAAAATGATATATTAGAAATATATCTACAACCAAAATTTGATTGTAGAACTAATAAAATGATTGGTTCAGAAGCATTACTAAGATTAAAAGAAAATGGTAAATTTATTAGTCCAACTGTATTTATTCCAATAGCTGAAGAAACAGGGTTTATCACAACTCTTGATTCTTATGTTTTTGCAAAAGTTTGTAAAATAATTAATGAATTTAAGAAGAATAATATTTTTATAGGTCCAGTTTCAGTTAATGTTTCAAGAAAAAAAATTGAACAATTTAATTTGGTTGAAGAATATGAAGAAATAATGAAAAAATATAATATAACAAAAGAAGAAATAGAGCTAGAAATAACAGAAGGTACAATTTTATCAGATAATACGATAATTCAAAAAGTTATTAAAAAAATAAAAAAATCTAAATTTAAAATATTAGTTGATGATTTTGGAACAGGATATTCCTCTATTTCTATGCTAAAATCATTAGATATTGATGGAATTAAAATAGATCGTAGTTTTATAATCGATGAATCAGAAAAAGGTAAAGAAATTTTAAAATATGTTATTAAATTAGGTAAATCATTAAATTTAAATTTGACAGCCGAAGGAGTAGAAACACAAGAACAATTAGATTATTTGAAAAAATTAAATTGTGATATTATTCAAGGGTATTATTTTTCAAAACCATTAGAAATTGAACAATTTAAAAAATTTGTTAAAGGAGAAGAAAATGAACAAAAAAATTAAAATAGGTATTAATATATTTTTAATATTATTAGTTGGAATGATTGCATTTTTAATTATTCGTCAATTTTTAGTTGAAAGTAAAGTGAAAAAAGAAATAAATGAATTATATAGCTTAATATATGCAGAACAATATGATTTTGATTTAATATATGGAAAGTTAAATAAAATAATTTCTGAAGAAGGATATGCTATTGTTGAAAATTCTGCTAAAGAATATTTAGGTGATGTTTTTGATAAGGTGTTAGATTTTACTAATATTTTAAATGATGAAAAAATAGCCTCTATATTAACAATTGAAAATTTTAAAAATGATGGAAAAGATTTTAAAGAGTCAAAGGAATATTTAAAGAAAACAAAGCAAAATATTTTAAATTTAGAAGCTGAAATGTTAGGTAATTTAAAAGAAGAAACAATAATGGCTTATATAGTTGATGAAAATTTGGAAGATTCTTATGTTAATTTGTATAAAAGTTTTGATTTTGCAAAATCTAAAGAATTAAAAAACAAAAGAGAAACTATAGAAAAAACAGTTGACGATTTTGTTTTCAGAATAGAAAAAGAAGAAGAAATAATTGACTTTTTAGTGAAAAATAAAAATGATTGGTCTATTAAAGGTGAAAGTATAAACTTTAATAGTGAACAATTATCAGATCAATATAATGAAATGATTTCGGAAATAAACAAATGAAAAAACCAATAATTAAAATAATTGATAAAACAGATATTATTAATTCATTAACTAATTATATTTTTAATAATGTTGAAATAACAAATCAAGAGGGAAGTATTGCCTGTAAAGAAGTATTATTTGATAGTTGTGAAATAGAAAAAGTAGATTTTACTAAACATAAAATAAAAAAACTAGAATTTATTGATTGTAAATTAGTAAATTGTGATTTATCAAATTTAGAATTTGAACAAATATCTATTACAAGATGTGAATTTATTAATTGTAAAATGATGGGAACTAATTTTATTGAATCTTCTTTATTTGATTGTTTATTTGATAATTGTTTATGTAGATATATTAATTTTTCTAATGTGAAAATTAAAAATAGTATATTTAAAAATAGTAGTTTTATAGAATCTAATTTTTTAGAAGTTATAAGTAATAATTTAATCATTGATGATTGCAATTTTACTAATAGCCAATTTTATAATAATGATTTTAAAAATATTGATTTCTCAACTTCTATAATAACTAATATAACTACTGATTTAAAAAGTATAAAAAAAATAACTGTTAATAGCAATCAAGCTATTAATTTAGCTGTTCTTTTAGATATAAATGTTAAACTGTAATAATTTTTTACAGTTTTTTAATATAATTTATTATGAAAAATATATTATATTTAATTTTAGGTTTTATTTTAAATATTATTTTTATTATAATATTATTACCAATATTAACAATAAATAAAACATATCAATTTATAAATAATATGATATAATTGATATGGTGATAGTATGAAAACTATTTTAAGTGTTATTTTGTTTATTGTTTTTTTATTAGGTGTTTATTTTCATAAATATTTAATTTGGATAGATGATTTTGTTTATTCAATTATTTCATTATTTATTTCTGATACTATGACTAACATAATGAAATTCATTACTTTTTTTGCTGATCCTATTTGGTGCATATTATTTAGTTGTTTAGTCATTGTATTGTGGAAAAAAATAAGAAAAGTTTTTTTAATTAATTTATTATCTGTTTTTACATTAAATTATATTTTAAAATTAATTTTTTCAAGAGAAAGACCAATTGATATAAATATAATTACTGAAACAGGCTATAGTTTTCCTAGTGGACATGCTATGATAAGTTTAGCTATTTATGGATTGTTAGTTTATTTATTATGGAAAAGTGATTATAAATATAAAACAATTGGTGTTGCATTATTAATCTTATTAATAATTTTGATAGGCATTAGTAGAATATACTTAGGTGTTCATTATACATCTGATGTAATTGCAGGGTTTATTATATCACTTAGTTATTTGTTATTTTTTATTGATTTTGTTTATCCAAAAATAAAAGAGAAGTAATTCTCTTTTATATTATAACAGTATTGATTGTAATTTCATATTTGCAAGCATCGTTTCTTATCATAAAGGCTGTATTGTAAGTTTGATTAAAGTCAAAATTGGCAGGAATACTTAATATGTTATCTACAAATATTATACCTTTTATCACCACCTTTCGTTTTATGTTATGTAAATAATTTTTTTTGAAAGGGTATTTATAACAAAATATATTTAATTACATATAATAATTAATAGGTTGGTAAAATGTTTAAATTAATAAAAAAAATACCTTTAAAATATGATGGTATTTGTTATTATAAAGAAAATTATTTATTATTAAAAGATAATGTAATTGATTTTTATGATAATGATTTTAACAAAATAAAAGAAATAAAATTAGATAATAAATTTAATTATATAACATGTAATAATAAATACATATTTTTAGCAAACAATAAAGAAATCTATAAATATGATTTTAATAATTTAATTAAATTAAATATAAATTTAGATATTATAAATATAAGTTATATTGATAGTTTAATCATTATAACTAAAGATAAAGTATATTCATATAGTGATAAGTTAAACGAATATTCGAATATTAAATGTACAAATATGTTTAATATAGATGATAAAAAATACTATATAAAAGAAAGTGAATTATATGAAAAAAATAAAATTCAATGTTTTGATTTTAAAATAAAAGATTGTTGTTATAACAATTGCTTAATTTTATTATCAGATTGTATATACATATATAATATTGATTGTTATGATAAAATATTAAAATTATTAAAATGTTTATGTAAAAATGAAAGTATTCCTAATTCAATAGCTTGTATTGAAAAAGCTTTAGCAAGCATTTTAAATGAAGAAGCTAATAAAATAAAAAAAGCAATTTGCTTGTCTAATAATATTTGTGATTTAATAAAAATAAATGAATCTGTCAATCAAACAATTAAAAATATTATTTTATTAGAACAAGTTTTATGTACAAAATTAGATATATACAATAGCAAAAAATAATATAGAAAAATCTATATTTTTTTTTAAATAAATGATATAATTTAAATAGGTGGAGTATGAAAACAGATAGAAACATATTAATAGCATTTATTTTAAATATAAGTTTTTCATTGTTAGAAATAATAGGTGGTTTTATAACTAATAGTATTTCTATTTTATCAGGAGCAGTTCATGATTTAGCGGATGCAGCAAGTATTGGAATATCCTATTTTTTAGAAAAGAAAAGTAAACATAGACCTAATTATAAATACACTTATGGCTATGTTAGATACTCTATTTTAGCTGCTTTTATAACTACTATAATTTTGCTTTGTGGTTCATTATTAGTTATATATAATGCTGCAAATAGATTATTTAATCCGATTGATATTAATTATGATGGTATGATTATAATAGCTCTAATTGGTATTTTATTTAATATTATAGCTGTATATAAAACTAAGGGTGGCCATTCTTTAAATCAAGAAGCCGTGAATTTACACTTATTACAAGATGTTTTAAGTTGGATAGTTGTTTTAATAGGTTCAATATTAATTAAATTTACTAAAATAAATTATATTGATTCTATAATGAGTTTTATTATTTCAATTTATATAATAATTCATGCTTTGAAACATTTAAAAATAGTATTGGACTTATTTTTAGAAAAAACACCAGATAATGTAAATATTAGAAAAATAAAAAAAGAATTATTAGAAAATAAAAATATAGTAAGTATTAATCATATTCATATTTGGAGTATGGACGGATATAATAATTATGCTACATTGCATGCTGTTATTAATAATGATGAAGTAGAAAAAATTGAAGAATATATTAAAGAATATTTAAAAAAGAAAAATATTAGTCATACGACTATTGAAATAGAAAGGAAAAAATATGGAAAAAGTTTATTTTACAAAAGAAATAAGTAGTGAAAGTTTAATCAAAATTTATGAAAAATTAGATTGTAATTTAGAAGGGAGGGTAGCTGTTAAAATTTCAACAGGTGAAGCAGGGAATAATCATTATTTAAAATCCAGTTTGATTAATGATTTAGTTAAAAAATTAAATGGTACAATTGTTGAATGTAATACAGCTTATGAAGGAAAAAGAAATACTACTAAAGATCATTTGCAAACGATTAAAGAACATGGATTTACTAATGTAGATTTATTAGACATTGATGGAGACAAAGCTATTCCTGTTTTAGGTGGTAGACATTTAAAAGAAAACTATGTTGGGAAGAATATTGATAATTATGACTCAATGTTGATGTTATCCCATTTTAAAGGTCATCCAATGGGTGGTTTTGGTGGAGCATTAAAAAATATGTCAATCGGTTTAGCTTCTTCTAGGGGCAAAGCTTGGATTCATAGTGGCGGAGTAGAAAGAGATAATATTTGGACAACACCACAAGTTGATTTTATTGAATCAATGGCTGAAGCTGATAAAGCAGTAGTAGATTATTTTAAAAATATAGTTTATATTAATGTCGTTAATAATATATCAGTTGATTGTGATTGTGTAGCTAATCCAGAAGCGCCTTGTATGCAAGACATTGGAATACTTGCTTCATTAGATCCTGTTGCTTTAGATCAAGCATGTTTAGATTTAATTTACAACTCTGATGATCCAGGAAAAGAACACTTTATTGAAAGAGTAGAATCAAGAAAAGGAAAAATCATTTTAGACCATGCTGAAGAATTGGGTATTGGTAGTAAAAAATATCAATTAATTAATATAGATTAAGGGAGTGTAATATGAAAAAAATATTAATTGCTATAGGGGTAGTAGTTGCTTTAATAGTTTTATTGCTTACTATTATAATTATTAAAGATTTAAATCAAGAAAAAAAATTAAGACAAGAATTAAATGAAATAGATAGTTTAATTAATTTTGATCAATTTGATTATGATAAAGTAAATGAAAGATTGGGGAAAACAATTAGTAGTGGAGATTATTTAGTAGTAGAAAAAGCTGCTAAGAAATATTTAAAAGACACTATTGATACAACATTAAATTATGTTAATTTAGTTACAGACGAAAAATTTTCTAATGTTTTAACAATAAAAAATTATCAAGAAGATGGTCCTAATTTTATCAATACAAAATTATATATTAAAAACACAAAAGAACAAATAGAAGATAATAAAAACAAAATATTAAACCAATTTAATAATGAAACAGTTTTATCGTATATTGAAAATAAAAATTTAGATTCATATTATATTGATTTTTATAAAAGTTTAGCTTTTTCAAGTGAAGCGGAAATTACTAAAAATAAACAAGAAATAGAGCAAAATATAAATGTTGTTATCGAAACATTAAATGTTTATGATGAAGTAATTGATTTTTTAATAGAAAATAAAAATGAATGGAAAATTGATGGTGAATACATAATATTTTCCACTGATGAATTAAGCAATCAATATAATGAATTATTGTTAAAATTATAATATAAGAAATAAACATCTTTATATGTTTATTTTTTTATATTTAAACAGGATTTTAGAATATTTTCATCTAATATAACTAATAGGATGTAATATGTTGAGCAGTTATTTAAATGAATAATTTATAGTAAATTATTTAAATGAGGAAAAATAGATTTCGTATTCAAATTAAATAGTACAATTTATTTGATATATTGGAATATAAAAATGATTTGTTAATAAAAATTGTCGGAATTCTAATCCTTTCGCTAAGAACGTGTCATAAAAAAACTTGTGAATAATCACAAGTTTTTATTATACAAAATATGGAGCGGGTGATGGGAGTTTCACCCTTTGTATAGAATTAACGCAAATTTTATTGCACGACAGTGCCAAAAGTTCTCAACTTTGGCACTGTCATGTATATTGTTTTTTTAAAAAATGAAATGAATTTAAAAACGAAGAAAAAAAATAACTATATTCTCTATATACTTGATAGTAGTCTCATAATTGCAACTTTTTTGAAAAGAAACCCTTATTTTATATGGAAATTTCAAAAAAATTAATTTTTACACAAATACCACAAAAAGAAGTAAATGTTAAATTAATTCAATGTGGTAATGTTATTCAAGTATATAAATTTGAAAATAGTTATTTCATTAATGAAAAAGGCTTTGAAAAAATTGAAGATAAAAAAATATCTAATATAGAAAATGAATTAATTATTGAAAATAATTTTATTGAAGATTTTGAAGAAGATTTGAAATCTATTGAACAAAAAAATATTATTCGTTCTAGAAATGAATTATGTCGGCTTGTTTTAACTAATTCTAATTTATGGAAAACATTTATAACTTTAACATTTGCCGATGATATAACTGATATTAATTTAGCAAATAAAGAATTTCACAAATTTATTACAAAAATAAAAAAAACCTTTAAAGATTTTTCTTATGTATGTGTACCTGAATTCCAAAAAAATGGACGAGTACATTATCATTTACTAACTAATATTGATTTTAATTGCACAAAATTAATAAATGAAAATATAGCGATAACTAAATTATATCATAATAAAACTGAAAGTCAAATAGAAGAATTAAAAATAAAATATAGTGAAGAAAATTTATTAAAAAAGTTTAGAAATGATGAATTAAATAAATTACCTATCGTTTTAAGAAATATAAATGGTGCTTTAATTAATTGTAAATGTACTTATAATAAGAAAACTAATACTTATAAATATTTTAAAACAATAAAATATTGGAATAATGGCTTTTCTAGTGTTATTTCAATAGATAATATTAATGTATCAGGTTATATGTCAAAATATATGACTAAAGATATAGATAATCGTTTATTTGGACATAGAAGATATTTTTATTCTAGAGATTTAAAAAAGCCTATTATTTCATACTTAAATTTAAAAAATGATGAAGATTATAATATATTTAGCGAATTATTTAATAATAATAAAATTAATTATACTAATAGTTATTTTGATAAATTAGGAAATTATGTTACTTTTATTGAAATAAAAAAATAATTATGCTATTATATTTATACAACCCCTTTTTATTCTAATTAAAATGAAAGGGGGTTATTATGTCTAAAGATTTTATTAGTTTTTTTCATTGTTTAGTAAAACAAAATAAAAATATATCTTTAAAAAAAAATATTACTTATAATGATATTAATTTTGTTTTATGTTCATCTTATATTATCAAAAATTTGTATTTATTAGACAAAACAAATAAAAAAATGGAAAAGCTATATTTTGATAATCTTTTTATTGCAAGTTCTATATTACATTGTGATTTTGAACTTTAATAAGCAATAAAAAAAATCAATAGAACGTGAAATAATCGCAGTGTATCACTGAAAGTGATCACACGAGAATTATGTCGCGAAAGTCTATTGATTTTTTGTTTGCTTTCATAATGGTGTATTTCTTCCAAAAACAATGTTCACATTTTTTTTGGAAGAATTGCCTATAACGGCGAGTTATAAAAGTTTTTGTTTTACTTTTTTCAAAAAGTAATAAATATATATATTAAAAATTTTAATCATTATTGTTTTATAAGACTGAGCAATTTTCCTATTTTTTAATTAGGGGTTTGGGGAAAAATTAAAAAATAGGTTGCCTTTAGGTAAAATTGCTCGGTCGTTAAAATATATTTCCCCAATAAAAAAATGCTATTTAATAGTTTGTCTAGGACTAGGTTTATAAACTTTTATTATTAATAATTTGGTCGTTATCGATAATTTTAAAAAGTCTAAATTAATAGCACAATTTAATAATATAATATTTTTTATTTAAAGTCAACTATTTATGTTATAATATGTGTGTCCTGTCTAGGACTAGGAGGAGGAATTAAAAAAACAATGTATTTGCGGTTTGAAGATGCATATAATGATTATTTATTATATGTAAATTTAAAACAAAAGACTCAAAGCGTTAATTCACTTATTCAAAAATTTAAACTTTATATATTGCCATATTTTAAAGATTTTAATATTTATGATATTAAAGCAATAGATTATTTAAAATTTCAAGATTATATTGAAAAAAAGAATTTAAGTTATAATAGTAAAAGAAATATACATTTTTTACTTTCAGGATTTTTCAATTACTGCATTAATTTTTATAATTTAGATAAAAATGTTGTTTCTATTGTTGGATGTTTTAAAAATAAAAATCAAAGAAAATTTAAATATAATTTTTATACTATTGATGAATTTAATAAATTTATAAAATATGTAGATAATGAAATTTATAAGCAATTTTTTATATTTATGTTTTTTACAGGTACTAGACCAGGTGAAGCAATGGCTTTAAAATTTAGTGATATTACTAATAATTATATATATATAAATAAAACTATTGATGAACATGGAACTAGAGAAATAGGTACACCGAAATCATCATCATCTTATAGAAATGTTGTTATAGATGAACATTTATTAAATAATATTTTATTATTAAAACATTATTATGAAAAAAAATATAATAATAAAAATTATGATTATTTTATATTTGGTGGCTTAAAACCATTAGCACCTACAACTATTAATAGATACAAAGAAAAAGCTTGTAATAAGGCTAAAATAAAAAAAATTAGGTTGCATGATTTTAGACATTCTCACGCTACTTTACTAATTGATAATAATATTCCAATTATAGAAATATCTAAAAGATTAGGGCATAGTAATTTATCAACAACTATGGATATTTATATTCATAATAATTCTGAAAACGAAAAAAGAGTTTTATCAACTCTTAACTCTTTATATAACGATTATTCTAGTCATTTTTAATCGTTATTAACTCTTGGAGCGGGTGATGGGAATCGGACCCACGTTCTTAGCTTGGAAGGCTAGAGTTCTACCATTGAACTACACCCGCAAATCAGTAGGCAATATAAATTTTACATGAAAATGATAAAAAAGTCAACTACT
>CALVIQ010000043.1 GCA_944331815.1 uncultured Bacilli bacterium | reverse complement strand
ATTAATAGTAAAATTTTGATAATAAGTATCAATTGTTTTGTTGTGTCTAAAATTAAACATAAAAGTTATATAAACAAAAAAGCAAGAATTTTTTTTCTAAAATTCTTGCTTAAGTTAATGACATTGAAAAAATTCCTATTTTTTGTATAATTATCTTGTAAAAATATTACTTTTATGATATTATTAGTTTAGGTGATATTATGGGTAAGAAAATAGAAGCAGCCAAGTTAATTGCTGATAAATTAAGGGGAAAATCATATCTTTCTTATGTTGAAATAGCTAATATTACAGGTTATCATCCAAAATATATATTAAAACTAAAAAAAGAAATATTAGAAGGTGAGATTAATTTTGAACATGGTAATAAAAATAGAGAACCAGTTAATAAAATAAGTCAAAAAGAAAAAGAATATATAATAAATTTGTATAAAAGAAGTAATGTTAGTGTTAGAAAATTTTGTAAATTTTATAATAGAAGAAGTTATTCGTGTATATATAATATACTAAAAGAAGCAGAATTAATTGATAACGATATTTCTAAATAGGAATATCGTTTTTATTAACTCCAATTTCTTTATGACATATAATATCATGAAAGGAATTGGTTGGATGTATTTATGTGATATGAAAGTTGGTAATAAAGCTATTGTAAAAAAAATAGTTGCCAATGATAATATAAAAAGAAGATTACTTGATATTGGTCTAATTGAAGGGACAAATGTTGAATGTGTCTTAAAAAGCCCATTTAATGACCCTATAGCTTATTTAATTAGGGGAGCTATAATTGCTATTAGAAAAGAAGATTGTAATAAAATAGAGGTAGATATTATATGAAAATAATTGCTTTAGCAGGTAACCCTAATGTTGGAAAAAGTACAGTATTTAATTCTTTAACAGGATTACATCAACATACAGGAAATTGGCCAGGAAAAACAGTAAGTAATGCTAGTGGAATATTTAAATATAATAACAAAGATTATAAGATATATGATTTACCTGGTACATATTCCTTAATTTCTCATTCTGAAGAAGAAGTAGTAGCACGTGATTTTATCTGTTTTGATAAATATGACTTAGTAATTGTAGTGTGTGATGCAGTATGTTTAGAAAGAAATTTAAATTTAGTATTACAAACTTTAGAGGTAACTAAAAAAGTTATTGTATGCGTTAATTTAATGGATGAAGCTAAAAAAAAGAAAATAAATATTGATTTAATAAAATTATCAAATATATTAGGTGTTCCAGTAGTTGGAACAAGTGCGCGAAATAAAAATGGAATAAATAATTTGTTAGAAAAAATAGAAAGCACAAATTTCAGTGATATGAATATAGGATATTCAGATGAAATAGAAGAAAAAATATTATTTTTGACTGATTATATAAAAGAAAAAGTAAAAGATTTAAATCCGCGATGGGTAGCAATTAACTTAATTAATTATAATAGTTCATTGTATAAAAAAATAACTGAGTATATAGGAATTAATCTATTAGAAGATGAATTTATTCAAAAACAATTGTTAGAATGTCAAAATTTCAATTTAGTTGATATGTTAGTTACTAAAGCAGAAGAGATTGCTAGAGAGGTAGTAAGTTATGATGATAAAAATTATAAAAATAAAGATTTAAAAATAGATAAAATAACAACAAGTAAAATTTTTGGTATTCCTCTTATGATAGCTATGTTAATGGTAATATTTTGGTTAACTATAAAAGGAGCAAATTATCCATCAGACTTATTATTCAATTTTTTTTCTTTTTTAGAAATCTACATTTTAAAATTTTTAGAATTTTTAAAAATTCCTCAATTTCTGATTGATTTATTAATCACTGGAGTATATAAAGTGTTAAGTTGGGTTGTCGCAGTAATGTTACCTCCTATGGCCATATTTTTCCCTTTATTTACTTTATTAGAAGACTTAGGTTTCTTACCAAGAATAGCTTTTAATTTAGACAAAATGTTTAAAAAATGTCGTGCATGTGGAAAGCAAGCGTTAACCATGTGTATGGGGTTTGGCTGCAATGCAGTAGGAGTTAGTGGAGCAAGAATAATTGATTCACCAAGAGAAAGATTAATAGCTATTTTAACGAATGTATTTGTACCCTGTAATGGTCGCTTTCCTACAATGATAACATTAATTACTATATTTTTTGTAGGCATAAATGGTAATTCATTTTTAAGTGTCATTATATTGACAATGGTAATATTGTTAGGATTTTTATTAACTTTTTTAGTTTCTTATATCTTGTCAAAAACTATATTAAAAGGAGTTCCTTCATCTTTTACATTAGAATTACCACCTTATCGAAAACCACAAATAGGTAAAGTTATAATCAGATCAATATTTGATCGAACTTTATTTGTATTAGGTAGAGCGGTTGTAGTTGCAGTACCAGCTGGTGCTTTAATATGGCTATTAGCAAATTTACATATAAATGACATATCTTTATTAAATCATATTGCAATGTTTTTAGATCCATTAGGTAAAATGTTAGGATTAGATGGAATCATTTTAATTGCATTTATATTAGGATTTCCAGCTAATGAAATAGTTATTCCAATAATACTTATGGCATATATGTCAACAGGTAATTTAGTAGAGTATGAAAGTTTAGAAAGTTTAAGAACAATTTTGGTTAACAATGGCTGGACAATTACTACTGCTATTTGTGTTCTTATTTTCTCATTATGTCATTTTCCTTGCTCAACAACTTGTCTAACAATTAAGAAGGAAACTGGTAGTTATAAATGGACACTATTAGCTATTATAATTCCTACTTTAATAGGTGTATTATTGTGCTTTTTAATAAATAATATATCAAATTTTATTTAAATGAACTAATTTAAACATAAAATTAGTTTTTTTAAACAAAAAATATACCATAATTTTCCAAAATATGATATAATTATTAACATAGCGCAAACGTGGAGGAGTATTTATGATAAATTTTGTAGTTGTAGATGATTATAAAGAAATAACTGATAATATAGAAAAAATTATAAGTAAAATCATGATGAATAATAAATTAGAATACAAAACACACATCTTTAATGATTATGATAATAAATTTAAAAATTTTATTCAACAACCAATGGTAAATAGAATTTATTTATTAGATATTGAAACAAAATCTGCATCTGGTATAGATATTGCTAGAATTATTAGAAAAAACGATTTAGATAGTGTAATAATTTTTATAACTGCGCATGAAGAGTTAGCTTCAAATATTGTTCGAGACCAATTAATGGTTTTAACTTTTATTTGCAAATTTGATGATTTTGAAAATAGAGTAAAAGACGCAATTATGAATTCTTTAGCATATATGGGTAAGAAAAATGCAATTAGATTCGTTGATAGTAATGCAGTTTATATAATTCCAATTAGAGATATTTTATATGTTACTCATGATAGTGTAGAAAGAAAATGTATTATAAAAACAGATACAATGACTTATAAGATTGGTAAATCATTAACTGAAATAAAAGAAATGAGTATGGGAACTTTAATGCAAAGCCATAGAGCTTGTTTAGTTAATGAGGATAGAATTATAAAAGTTGACAAGAAAAATAAAGTAATAATATTTGATAATGGTGATACTGTTGATTTAGTTTCTGATAATTATAAAAAGGAAGTTGGTCAAAGGTGTTAGAAGCTTTAAATCAATATTTTTTACAATCATTAATTAATTCTGTTGCTGTTATATATGTTTTATCTAAATTATTAAATGAAAAAATATCATTAAAAAATTATAGAATATATATTACTTTATTATTGTTTATTTTGTTTTCTTTAATAACTTATTTTGAAGTTAATAATTTGGTAAGATTTTTTATAATGACTATAGTTGTTTTTTTGGGAAATTATTATTTATTTAGAAAAAACTTAAAAGAAACTTTAATAAGTACAATAGTTGAGCAATTATTAATTTTTATAGTTGAAATAATAGTGACAATATTTTTGATTTTTGCATTTAAATTTGAAACAAGTCAAATTAGATATAATTTACTAGGAAATATTATTATAGTGTTATCTATAAGTTGTTTAATTGTTATATTAGCAAAGATAAATTTTGCCAATAAAATTTACCTATTCGTTTATAATTTAACTTTAAAAATTAATACTAAATATTTGATAATATATTCATTAATTATGATAATTTCTACAAATTTTCTATATGTATCAAATTTTTTAGAATTGGAAATTTATGAAATATTCATAATAAATATGTTACTTGTTTTAATATATACTTTTATATTATTTTATGCACTATTTAAGCAAAATGAAAATTTGCATTTTAAAGAAGAAAATTTATATTTAATTAATAATTTAAATGAATATGAAAAGATGCTAGATTATCAAAGAGTTAATAATCATGAAAATAAAAATCAATTATTAGTTATAAAATCAATGGTTGAAAAGAAAGATGAAAAAGCAGTAGAATATATTAATGAAATCATAAAGGAAAAAAGGGAAGATAACGAAGTAGTATATACAAAAGCAAAGAGAATTCCATCAGGTGGTTTACAAGGACTAATTTATCAAAAAATGCTTTTAATGCAAGAAAATAATATTGAAGTTATTTTAGATGTAGGAACACAAGTTAGAAAAATTGATTTATCTAATATTTCATCTAAAATGAATTATGATATATGCAGAATAGTTGGAATAATATTAGATAATGCAATTGAAGAGACAATTAAATTTAATAAAAAAGATAGAGAGATAATTATTTCTATGTATGTTGATGATTTCTTTTTTATTGAAGTTTCAAATAGAATTAAAGATAACATTGATATAAATAAAATAAGTGAAAAAGGATATACTACAAAGACAAAAGGTCATGGATATGGATTAAGTTTATTAACTAAAATAGTAAATGAAAATAATAATATTTATAATGAAATAAGAGTTATAAACAATATATTTACTCAAATAGTTAAAATAAAAATGTAGAATTTCAAATTCTACATTTTTTAATATTTATTTAATTAAATTTTTTGGACATTCTGGTTCATCTAAAAAGCAGAAGAAACAAGCTTGACTACCCATTGAAGCAACCATAGATCCAACAGTTGCTAATAAAGAAGCTACAAAAGCCATACAACATACCTCCTTTTTATTCTTTATATTCAAATACAATTTGTATTTAAATATTATTATTTACTAAATAAGTTAAATAATTATTATATGGTAAATTAAATAACTTATATACTGAAGGTGCTATCATAAATGATTGCACAAATAATGAAAATATAAAACAATTACTTATAAAATTATCATTAATTAAAATTGAACAAAATATAAAAATTATCGCTATAAATGTAGAACAATATTTATAAAATATTCTTCTTTTTTGATTGATAATAGGTCTTTTATGCGTATCTGCAGGAGCATTTTTATATATAAATAAGACTAGTATTAAACCTAAAATAACTTTAAAATAGTTTGTTAAATATAAATATCTACAGATAATTGGAAATCCTATAAATATTATTGTTGAAGACAATAAACAAATCCAACTTTTAGTAGCATGTAATCCAAATGAAGACATTCTGATAATGTTGTATATGATTAAAAAGATAATTACTTCATTTAGTATATTTAATATAAATGCAAGTGATAATATAATAATTAATTTTGTTATTGTTAAATATAATCCTTCTAAACCATATCGTATAACTGCTAATTGTTCTTCATCATAATTATTATTATTTCTTATTAAATTCATTGCATAATTCATTACTACTTTTTTCACACTACCGCCCTCGATTATTAGAATAGCATGTTAGAATATAGTAATATTAAAATATATCTTTAATAAATAATTTTGATGCTTAAAAAATAAAATAAAAACAAAAAATAACTTATAATTTTATTTTCAAGCGTTGTAAGGCTTGTTTTAAGCAAATAGTGAACATTTTATATGTTTAAGTGATATGATTAAAAATATCTATATAGAAGGGAGCATTAAAGTGCAAGGAAAAGTAAAATGGTTTAATGATGAAAAAGGATTTGGATTTATAGAATATAAAGATAGAATAGATATATTTGTACATTATTCCTCAATAATTGAAAAAGGTCATAAAACATTAAATGAAGGTGACATAGTTAGTTATGAAATTGTAGAAACTGATAAAGGTTATCAAGCTAAGAATGTTTCTATATTAAAAAGATGTATTACAAATTAAAACATATTATTATATGTTTTTTTTTGAAAATAAAAATGTTAAAAATGTCGAAATTTGTCGAATTAAATTTCTTGCAATATAAGCTTAACTATTTTATAATAAAATTGTAAGGGAATTACTAGAAGGGAGATTTAAGTTATGAAAGGAAAAGTAAAATGGTTCAATAATGAAAAAGGATTTGGATTTATTGAATACAAAGAAAATGAAGACATATTCGTACATTATTCTTCAATTTTATCACCAGGATATAAAACTTTAGTAGAAGGTCAATATGTAGAATTTGAATTAGTTCAAACAGATAAAGGTCTTCAAGCTAAAAATGTAGTAGAAATTAAAACCGCGTTAGTATAAGCGTTTTTTTTTGGAATATTATTATATAGGAGGTAATTTAAATGTATAATATATATGAAGTTAAAAATAACGAAACAATATCTGATATTGCTAATAAATTAAATGTATCAGTTGATCAATTAATGGAGATTAACGGAGAATTAAGTGATATAACACAAGGCCAATTAATAATAGTACCAAATAAAAATAATTATACTATTTATACTGTAAGGCAAGGAGATACATTATATGGAATAGCAAAAAAAAACAATATAGATGTTAAAAGTATAGAATTATTTAATGGCTTAAAAGAAAATGAATATTTATATCCTAATCAGAAATTAATGATACCAAAAGATAAAATATATGTAACTAAAGAAAATGATGAAATATTAAAGTTAATAAAACAATCAAAAATGAATTATGACAAATTCTTTGAATTAAATCCTAATCTTATTTTAGCATCAGACCAAATAATTTTTTATGACGTATAACATAAAACCTCGTTTATATTAATAAAAAACGAGGCTTTATATTAGTTAATAAGTATATCTTGATAATTATTTTAAAATCATATATAATAAATATAGGTGAGTATATGAAAAAATTATTTTTTATGTTAATAATATTATTTATATTATATTTAGGTATTCAATTTGCTTTTTATTGGTTTAGTGGTGGACAAGAAAATGAATATAAAATAAAAAATGAAAATAATATTTTTGAAATAAAAGAAATATCTAATTTTGATAATAATAGTTATTTATATGAAGTAAAAATAAATGAGACTTTATTTTCTTTTCAAATTTTTAATGACTACAATAAAGATTATAAAGTATTGAAAGATATATATTACTATAAAGATGAAGATTATGAATGTATTTTGCCAGTATTTAAGGGAGAAAAATTATTTACTGATGTGATGTGCATGAATAATGGGTATTTAGTTTATTATCATAATATAAATAATGATAATGTCACTAATTTTGTAGATGGTATAAACATTTATGATGAAAAACAATTTAAGGATAATGCAAATAGTGAAATTAAAGAAGGTATAACAATATATAAAGATAATTTGGTTGAAAATCATTACCTTTCTTTTACTAATTATAAAGGAATATACAATATTAATTCTAAATTTGATTATTCAATTTATAATGTAACATTATTTAAAAATGATGTTTATAATCAAAAACTAGGAATTTTTGTAAATAATTATTACGTTGTTGCCGATTATAATGAAAAAGATAGTTTTAATAAAATAAATGTAATAGATTTAGTATCATTAAAAACTAGTACAATAGTTTCTAACAAATCAATTTCGTTAGATAGTTATATTCAAGGAATTGTTGATAATAAGATATATTTATATGATAAAGAAAATAATATTCAATATGAAATAGATCCATCGAAAGAAACAATAATTAAATTAAGTAATGAGATAAAATATTATAATGGTACTTGGTCAACTATGAGTGTTAAAGAAGCAAAAGAAGAAAAAAAATTTATTGTAGATACAGTTGATTATGATGATAATCAATATGAAAAAATAGATCAAACAGATAGTTATTATTATTTATACAAAAAAAATGGCACAAAATATGATTGTTATAGAATTAATAAACAAAACAAATCAGGATTAATATATTTATTTACCACTGATTCATTAGAATTAATTAATTATGTTGGTAATTATGTTTATTTTATTAATGATAATGATGTTTATGTATTTAATGATTTATTCGGAATTAAAAAAATTATCAATTATAAAGAAATAGAATTTAATAAAAATATTAAATTTTATGTATTTGCTAATTAATGGAGATGAAATATGCTAGCTATTGTATTATCAGGTGGCGGAGCTAAAGGAGCTTATGAAGTTGGTGTTTGGAAAGCACTTCGTAAATTACATATTAAATACGATATTGTAACAGGCACTTCTATTGGCGCAATAAATGGAATGATGATGGCTCAAAAAGAGTTTTACAAGTGTTTAAGAATATGGAAAAATATTAATTATGATGTTTTATATGATAATTTTAAACAAATAAATAATTCTAAAGAAATGTATTTAGAATATTTAAATAAAATTGTTGACGGTGGCATAGATACTATAAAAATTGAACAATTAATTAATGACAATTATAAACCTAATAAATTATATAATTCAAAAATTTCTTTTGGGGTAGTTTCTTATAATTTAACGACTAGAAAGGTTGTAACCTCAACAAAGAAAAATACTAGACCTGATAAATTAAAAAAATATATTCTAGCATCGGCTACATGTTTTCCTGTTTTTAAACCAACTAAAGTAGGCAATGATTTATTAGTTGATGGTGGATATTATGATAATTTACCAATCAATTTGGCAATAGAATTAGGAGCTACTGAAATAATTGCTGTAGATTTAGGTTCAATAGGATTTAAAAAAAGAATAAAAAATAAAGATATAAAAATAACATATATTGAACCAAATAATAAATTAGATTCATTTTTAATGTTTGATTCAAATGTAACTAAAAGGATGATTAAATTAGGATATAACGATACATTAAAAAAATTTAAAAAATTAGATGGTAATTTATATACTTTTAAAAAAGGAACGTTAACAAATTTATATTATAGTTATCATAATCAAATAGATGATATTTGTAGTAAATTAAGTTATATTGGCAATTTTAAAAATTATGATCAAAAAAAATTTAACAAAATAATTGAGGATACACTAGAAATATTTAAGGTTAAAGTTGATAAAATATATAATTCTTATGATTTAAATAAAATTCTTTTAGATAAATTAGAAGAAACTAAAGATATTAATTTTGATAAATTTGATTTAGATGAAATAAAAAAAATACTTGATAAATCTATTATTACAAAATATATATATTTAAAATTAAAAAATTGTGATAAAATAAATGCTGTATTTAATTTTTTTCCAAAAGAATTTGCAGCAGCAATTTATTTATTAGCTGTAAGGAGGTAGTTATGAAAAATATATTAACAGGTATTAGACCAACTGGAAATTTACATTTAGGGCATTATTTTGGAGCTGTTTCTAATTGGGTTGATTTACAAGATAAATATAATACTTTTATTGAAATAGCTGATGTTCAAGCATTAACTGATAATTTTAATAATCCTGATAAAGTTAGAAAAAATGTTAAAGAATTAACATTAGATTTGTTAGCTTGTGGTATTGATCCTAAAAAAACAACTATTTTTATTCAATCATATATACCTGAAATAGCTGAAGCTACAGTTTATTATTCCAATTTAGTAACTATTTCTAGACTATATCGTAATCCAACTGTTAAAACAGAAATTAAACAAAAAAAAGAGTTATTTGGTAATGGTGAAAGTGTTACTTATGGTTTTTTAGGTTACCCCGTAAGTCAAGCTGCTGATATTACTATGTTTGATGGCGAGCTTGTACCAGTAGGTGAAGATCAATTACCACTTTTAGAACAATGTCGTGAAATAGTTCGTAAATTTAATTCTATATATGGGGATACATTAGTAGAACCAGAACAATTGTTAACAAAAAATACTAGAATTAAAGGATTAGATGGTAATGAAAAAATGGGTAAAAGTTTAGGTAATGCTATATATTTAATTGATGATTATGAAACTATTTCTAAAAAAGTTATGTCAGCTGTAACTGATCCTAATAAAATAAAGAAAGATGATAAGGCTAATCCTGATGTTTGTATGGTTTATTATTATCATAAGTTAGTTAATCAAGATAATTTAGAAACTGTATGCCAAGAATGTAAAAATGGCAGTCGTGGTTGTGTAGCTTGCAAAAAAGAACTTATTAATAAGATGATGGAATTTTTAAAACCAATTCAAGAAAAAAGAAAATATTATGAAGAAAATATGGATGTAGTTGATAATATTTTAAAAGAGGGAACTTTAAAAGCACAAAAGTATGCGAAAAGTAAAATGAAACTTGTTAGAGAAAACATGAAAATAGATTACTTTGAATAAGATGTTATAACAACATCTTTTTTTGAGGTGATTTATGAATTTTTTAACTTTGTTATTAAAAGGATTTATAATAGGAATAGCCAAAATAATTCCTGGTGTTAGTGGAGCTTTAATTGCAATTAGTTTTGGAATTTACGAAAAGGC
>CALVIQ010000042.1 GCA_944331815.1 uncultured Bacilli bacterium | reverse complement strand
AATAAATTAACTTTAATTAATAATAAAGTTAATGAAAGATTAGATGAAAATTTTGAAAAAACTAATAAGACTTTTACTAATGTTTTAGAAAGATTATCTAAAATAGATGAAGCACAAAAGAAAATAGATAATTTATCTAGCGATATCATATCTTTACAAAGTATTTTAACTGATAAAAAAACAAGAGGAATATTTGGTGAAGTTAATTTAAAAAATATAATGTATAACATATTTGGTGATAATGATAAAATATATCAAATGCAATATAAATTTAATAATGATACAATAGCTGATTGTGTTTTATTTGCGCCAGCTCCATTAGGAACAATTGCAATAGATTCAAAATTTCCTTTAGAACATTATCAAATAATGGTAGATAAAAAAAATGAAATGAGTATTAGAGAACAAGCAGAAAAATTATTTAGAAGTGATATGAAAAAGCATATTGATGCAATAGCAAATAAATATATTATTGATGGTATTACGTCAGATCAAGCAATTTTATTTTTGCCTGCTGAAGCAATTTTCGCAGAAGTTAATGCTCATCATTCTGATATAATTGAGTATGCCTATAAAAAAAGAGTGTGGATTACTAGTCCCACAACTTTAATTAGTACTTTAACTACTATTCAAGTAATAATTAAAAACATGGAAAGAGATAAATATGCTACAGTAATACATAATGAATTAAAATTGTTAAGTAATGAATTCAATAGATATAAAGAAAGATGGGATAAATTATATCGAAGTATTGAAACAGTAAGTAAAGATGTTAAAGATATACATACAACAACTGATAAAATAACAAAAAGATTTAATTCAATTAATCAAGTAGAAATGGAGAAAATAGATGTTGAATAAAATAAATATATTAATTTCTTTTGTATTTTGTTTTATTTCACTTTTGTTTACAATTATTAATAAAGATATAACAATATTATTATTTAGTTTAGTTGTAATAATTCCCTTCATATTAAAACTAAAACCAATCGTTACTTTTTTATATTTAATATTTAGTTTTATAGCTTTATTTTTAGGATGTCAATTACATTTTTTTAGAACTATTTATTGGTATGATAATTTTTCACATTTTATATGGGGATTTTTATCAAGTTTATTAGCAATTTTAATATTAAAAAAATTTAAAAAATTTGATAATTTAATATTTAGTTGTTTGTTTATTTTTATATTTTCTTTAGCTACTTCAGGACTATGGGAAATATTTGAATTTATGGTAGATAATTTATTTAATGGTGACATGCAAAGGAAAGCAACTGGTGTTTATGATACAATGAAGGATATTATAATTACATTATTTGGTAATATATTGTTTATATTAAGTTTTATATTTGAATATAAAAATAAAAAATTATTGATTAGATTTTTGATAGATAATTTGTAGGAGGACTTTATGGAAGAAAAAATTATAGAATTATTAAAAAATAGTGACAAAGCTTTATCAGTTACTGAAATTAATGACGGATTAGGTTTTAATTCAGTAGATGAATTAAAACAATTATTAAAAGTATTAAATGAAATGGAAGATAGTTTAAAAATATATAGAACTAAAAAAAATAATTATTTATTATTTACGAATAGTCATTTAAAACTAGGAACAATGATAGCTAATAAAAAAGGATATGGTTTTGTTGATATTGATGTTGATGATGATGTTTTTATTGCACCAACTAATATGAATGGCGCAATTCATGGTGATAGAGTAGTAGTAGAAATAACTTCACCAAAAGGTATTGATTTAGAAGGCAGAATAGTTAAAATAGTCGATCGTAAATTTAAACAAATGGTAGGAGAAGTATATTTTAATAAGAATGTTCCTTATGTAGATTTAGATGATGAAAGAGTAAAAATAACTATTAAATTAGATAAAACTATGGGTGCTATGCCAGGACATAAGGTTTTAGTAAAAATAACTAATAAATTAAAAGATAATAATTATAAGGGTGAAGTTATTAAAATATTAGGTCATAAAAATGATCCTGGTGTTGATATTTTATCTATTACTAATGAAATGGGTATTCCTGATACTTTTAGTGATGAAACAATGAAGGAAGTAGATAATTTACCTGATGAAGTATTGGAAAAAGATTTAGTTGGACGAACTGATTTAAGAAATGAAATGATATTTACTATCGATGGTGATGATACTAAAGATATTGATGATGCTATATCAATTGAAAAAGTTGGGGACAATTATAAATTAGGTGTTCATATCGCTGATGTAAGTTATTATGTAAGACCAAATACATCATTAGATAGTGAAGCTTTTGAACGTGGTACTAGTGTTTATTTAGCAGATAGAGTAATACCTATGCTACCTCATAAATTATCTAATGGTATTTGTTCTTTAAATCCTAATGTAGATAGATTAGCGGTATCATGTATTATGGAAATAGATAAAAATGGTAATGTCGTAGATTATGATATTTTAGAAACTGTTATTAGATCTAGAAAACAGATGACGTATAAAAATGTTAATAAAATATTAGAAGAAAATATAGTACCAGAAGGATACGAAGAATATGAAGAAAAATTAAGATTAATGTTAGAATTAGCACATATCCTACGTAAAAATAAAGAAAATAGAGGTTATATTGATTTTGACATTGATGAATCTAAAATAATAGTTGATGATAAAGGAAAAGCTATTGATGTTACATTAAGATATCGTGGAGAAGGAGAAAAGTTAATTGAAGACTTTATGATAGTTGCTAACGAAACAGTAGCTACTCATATCTATTATATGGAATTACCTTTTATTTATCGTATTCATGGTGAACCTAATGAAGAAAAAATTAATAACTTTATGAGATTTTTAAATATTTTAGGGTATAAAGTAAAAGAAGATTTACATAAATTAACTCCTAAAACTATGCAAAACATATTAAAACAATTAAAAGATAAAAAAGAATTTCATTTATTGTCATCTTTATTATTAAGAAGTATGCAAAAAGCTATATATGATACAAATAATATAGGACATTTTGGTATTGCTAGTAAATGTTATACCCATTTTACATCTCCAATTAGAAGATATCCAGATACAACAGTGCATAGATTATTACATACTTATATATTTGATAACAATATTAATAATGAAACGATTAATTTTTATGAAAGAGAATTACCTTTTGTAGCTGAACATACGTCTAATATGGAAAGAAGAAGTATTGAATGTGAACGCGCAGTTGATGATATGAAAAAAGCTGAATATATGATGGATCATATTGGAGAAGAATATGAAGGTATTATTAGTTCAGTTATGCCATTTGGTATGTTTGTTGAATTGCCTAATTTAATTGAAGGATTAGTTAGATTAGATAGTATTAAGGGAGATTATTATACTTATGATGAAACAACATTTACAGTAAGAGGTAATAAAGATAAACGAGGATTTAGATTAGGGGATAGTATTAAAATAAGAGTTGTAGCTGCAGATAAAGAAAAAAGAACAATTGACTTTGAGGTGGTAAAAGATGGAGATACAAAACAGGAAAGTTAATTTTGATTATGAAATAATTGATACATTTGAAGCAGGTATTGTTTTAACTGGAACAGAAATTAAATCAATAAGATTAGGAAAATGTAATTTAAAAGATAGTTATGCAATTATTAAGAATAATGAAATATTTATTCTTAATATGCATATCAGTCAGTATGAACAAGGAAACAGATTTAATCATGAAGAAACTAGAACAAGAAAACTATTAATGCATAAAAAAGAAATATTAAAGTTAAGAGATAAATTAGAAATAGATGGTTTTACTTTAGTACCTATTAAATTATATTTTAAAGGCAGTAAAGCTAAATTATTAATAGGTTTAGCTAAAGGTAAAAAGAACTATGACAAAAGAGAATCTATTAAGAAAAAAGATATAGAAAGACAATTGGCTAAAGATTTAAAAAACTATTAATATAGGTGATATAATATGTTTGAAGTAATAAAAAATTTTCGTAATATACCAAGAAATCAAGTATTAAAATTAAAACTTATTTTACATTTAAAACATAAAAAAATAATGAGTGAAACTGAAATTAAATCTTTACCAAGAGAAATATTTACTAAAGATTTAGTTGAAAAGTATGGTGAATATCTTGAATGTAGATTAGATATTCCAGAAGTTTTTGAATATTTTTTAAAAAACAATAGAATAGTTTATATACCAGATAATTTAGATTCTAATAAGCAAATTTTAATAAAATGCATAGAAAATAAAAGATATGATTTAATTGATGATTTTTTATCTAATGCTTTTACCGAAGAAATTATTCTGAAATTAACCAAAAATGAAGATTATATTAAAAAAATTACAACAGTTTCTTATCAATTGAGAGGAAAATCTTTGTTTTTACAAAAATGTATTGATTATGAAAGATATGATTTAATTGATGCTTTTTATTCTAGTGCTTTTACTGAAGAAATTATTGTAAAATTGACAAAAACCGAAGGATATGTAAAAAATATAATAACAATTCCAGATGTGTTGAAAAATAATTCTTTATTTTTACAAAGTTGTATAGAAAATCAAAGATATGATTTAATAGATAAATTTAAGGAAGGTGCATTTACTAAAGAAATTATTGCAAGTTTAGTCAAAAATAAAGAATACATAAAAAATATAACGATAATTCCAGATGTATTGCAAGATAAATCTTTATTTTTACAAAGTTGTATAGAAAATCAAAGATATGATTTAATTAACCATTTTTCCTTTAAAATTATTACTGATAGTTTTAAGAAAGATTTAATAAATAATGAAGAATTCATAAAAAATACGAAAATTATTCCAATTGTATTAAAAGATAATTCAGATTTATTACAAAAATGTATTGAATATAAAAGATATGATTTAATGTCTGAATTTAATTATTATTTATTTGAAAATATATCAAAAGAATTTGGTCAAAATGAAGAATTTATAAAAAAAACAACTTTAATTCCTTATGAATTGCAAAAAAATATTGATTTGCTGAAAAAATGTATTGAATATAAAAGATATGAATTAATATATCAATTTAGTGAAGAACTATTTACACCTGATATAATAGAATTAATAGAAAACAATAAAAAATTATTACAAAATATAATAGAAAATAATTTTTATTTAAATTTAGAATCAATGCCTTTTTTAAAGAATAGTTTTCAATTATTACAAAAATGTATTGAATATAAAAAATATTATTTAATAGAATCATTTAACCAAGAAGCTTTTACTAAAGATATAATAGAAAAATTAGTGATAAATGAGGAATACATAAAAAAAACCAAAAATATTCCAGATGTATTGCAAGATAGTTCTTTATTTTTGCAAAAATGTATTGAATATAAAAGATATGATTTAATAAATCATTTTAATCAAAAACTATTTACACCTGATATAATAAAATTAATAGAAAATAATGAAGAATTTTTAAAAAACATAGTAACCAATAAATATTATTTAAATTTTTATTTAAATTTAGAATTATCACCATTTTTTAAAAATATTATTTTAAAAAGACTAATTAATTTATTATCACAAAATTTAAATATTTCTTATGAAGAAATAGAATATAAAATTAATTATTTATTTACTAAAAATAATGAAATTTTTTCAACACTTAATTTAAATTTATTAAGTAAAGAATATAATGTGCTTGACATTGATTTTATAGAAAAGATAGGAAATTATGAATCTATACAAGTAAAAATTTTAAAATTAAATGGAATACAATTATTGACCTTTTCTAAAATTAGTAAATTATTAATCAATAGTGATTATGATTTATCTTATATGATTGAGACTGTTTTAAATAATTTAGTATTATATGGAAATGCACAATATGATGATTTAATTAAAAGTGTTAATGAAAATGAATTATCTAATGAACAATTAAAAAATCTTATATATATTTTAAAAAGAAAAAATAATATATATGAAATAAGCAGTATAGATCAATTGACAGAGTCTAATTTTAAAGGAATAAAACAACAATATCGAAAAAAAATAGAATCATCTGTAATATCTGGATTGATTACAAATGAACAGTTAAAAGAAGCAATTTTTGAAGAGAAATTTGGATTAAACATGACAGAGGTTAAATTTATTATTCAAAGATATTGTCATAATATTGATGAATTAGAGAAAAGTAATATTAATAAAGAAATAAGACTAATATTGAAATCATTAAAAGATATAGATGACTGTGATGATTTCAATGAATTAACAGATTATTATAATAACACAGAATTTTTATTAACAGATTTTTATGCACCAATTTTTTTAGAATCTGTAATAAGAAATGAATATATAAAAGAATATGATAAAACATTATATAAATTAGATAAAAAGCATAGCTTAATTGAAATATTACATGATAATCCTAAATTAAATGAATTGGAACATATTAGAAATTTGATTAATCTTGATGTTTCTGGTAAAAAAACAGATTTTTATATTTTAGATGATGATTTTAATATGTTAATACATGCATTGAATGCTTATTCACAGGTAAGTAAGCACGCTAATTTTAAAGAAGAATGGGAAGTTCCTTTAATTTCTAATCACGGAGTATGTACTAGTTATATAGGAAATAATCAAATAGCAACAGCAAGAATAAAATCTGTAGTCTTAGGTTTTTCAAGTTTAGAAGGTGGATCTATTTATAGGGCATCAGATCATGATATTAGTTCAGATAACCGTGAACTATCAATTTCTTCTACCGCACCAGATAAATTTTTATTGCCTAATAAAATGATAGATAATACTAGACATACACATAATGAAATAGTTATAGAAAGAAGAGGAACTAAATCATTTAAAAGAATGCCTGATTATTTAGTTTTATTTGTTGATGATATTAATAATAGTGCTAATTTTGATCCTTTAACAAATGAACATTATAAATATACATTGCAAGCATTGATTGATTTTAATATTCCTATAGTAATTGTTGATAGACTAAAATATGCTAAAAGAGAATATGAAAAATGTGAAAAATTATTAATTGAGTTTTCAAATTCATTTGATAATGAAAAATTAGATGAATTGTTGTTAATATTTTTTAATAATGCAATTGGTTGCAAATGTTATGATGCAGTAGAATATGAATATAATAAAATTTTTAATCAGAACGCATTTGATAATTTATATAATAGAATTATTAATATCATAGAACAACAAGATGATTTGAAAAAATTAGATTTATTTTCTAAATTACTTTCTTATTTAGAAATAGAAAAAGAAAAACAAGGTGATGAAATTACAATTAGTTTAGAAGAAAAAATCAATTTATTAAAAGATAACATAGAAGAGTTAAAAAAATATAAAATGGATAAATTTATAAAAATAAATAATTTAGAGGATTTTGAACGCATATTGTTATCTATGTCTGTTCAATCAAGTGATGATGATTTTATGATTTTATATGGTAATAATACATTTAAGGTTGATTTATCGAAAGCATCATTTAAGAAAGTTCCTGAATTAGCAGAAGCAAGTTTTTTAAATAGAATGAAGCTATTAGAAACATTGAGTGGAAAATATATACCAATTTGTGATTTAAATGATAATGTTTTATTTACAGAAGAAGAATATAATAAAATGAGAGAAAAAATGTCTGGCTTAAAACAATACAATACAGGAGATTTTATTTTTAGTGACAATTTATATTTTCCACAATTGGATGATTATTTAGATATTATTGATGATAATTTAAAAACTAATGATTTTATAAATGATGCAATTAATAATAATGTTACATCTTCATTAGCAAATATTAATTTAATAATTGGAAAAGATTTCGAATTAATTAATACTGGGTCTACAGCTAGAGGAACAAATTTACCAAATGATATCGATTTTGATTATGTTATGAAAATAGAGCTTGAAAAAATAGATATCATAAAACAAAATTTATTAAATAATTTATCATGTGAAGAAAAAACTATAATAGAAAATAGAATTAGATTAAAACAAGTAAAAATAGAAGGATTAAATCAATTAGTTGATATAGATATTACTTTTGTTGCAAAGGAAAAATATTATTCATCTGATGCAGCATTAGCTGAAAGATTAGAACAAATAAAAAAACAAGATTATGAAAAATATAAATTAATATTAGCTAATATAATGTATGCAAAAAAAATATTAAAAGAGGCAAATGTTTATAAAGCAAGTAGAAGTGATAAAATACAAGCTGGATTAGGTGGAATTGGAATAGAAAATTGGATATTACAAAATGGTGGATCATTATTAAATGCTGCAAAAGAATTTTTAAAATATAGTAAAGATACAAATTTTATTGATTTTGAAAAAAAATATTTTATAAATGATTATGGAAAAAATCACGTAAGTATGACTAGACATCAATTTCCATATGACAATTATGTTATGAAAAATATGAGAGAACAAGGCTATATAAAAATGCAAAAATGTTTGGAACAATTTATGCAAAGTATTGAAAATGATATAAGTAAAAAGAGGTGAATCGATGGAAAAAAAAGAAATTGATTTAAGAGGTAAATCATCAAAAGAAATATTAAGTGAATATTCTAATGTTGCAAAAAAAATACAAGAATGTAAAAAAAACTATAATGAAAAACAAGATTTAATTAATGCAATGCATGTATATAAAAAAGTCAGTTTACAAAAAACTAATAATTCATAATTTGATAAAAAAAGAAATTTGTGGTATAATCTATACCACATGGGGTCGTCTAGTTTCGACAAAAATAATAATTTTTAAAGGGCAAGTCGTAAGAAATACGATACATTCAAATTTAAAAATAACTGGAAACAGAAATCAATTAGCTTTCGCTTAATATATTAGAAGGCTGCTTCTTTATATTTTTACTCACGGAATATAAAAGAGGCTCGATTAGTGGGTTATATTAATAGTTTATTTCTAGAATTATTAATGAATTAATATAGAAATTACTAAATAAAATTTTGATAGTTTATTATTATTTAGGAAATTAGCAAACTATCTAAGCTTGTAGAACTTTAATCTTTGTATTTTTGGACAGGGGTGCGATTCCCCTCGACTCCACCAAGTGAAAATAAACCACATTTGGTGGTTTTTAATATAAAGGAGTAATATGATTAAAAATGTTGGAATGAATGAAGCGGATATTTCTAGTGAAGAGTGTTCTATAATAGGAACTACTGCATTAGCTACTTGCTTTGGAATATTATTATATGATGAAGAAAATAAAATAGCAATTGTTGGACATGCTACATCAACTTGGATACCAACAGTATTAAAAATGTTAAATTTAATTGATGATGAAATTCATATTTTTAAATATTTAGTTATACCTGGTTATGATTCAAAACAAAGAGATTTTTATAACACAAAAAATAAAATTAATAGATTTTTTAAAATATTTAATACAGAAAAGGTTTCATTTGTCCCATATGATAAAGAATATGAACCATATATAGTGTTAGATGAAAAAACTATGTCTTATGAATTTTTATTTGATGCACAAACCGGAAAATTTGTTTTAGAAACAGAAAAATTATGTTATAATTTAAAGGGTGGTTTTAATGGAAATAATACATATCAATAATATTAATCCACAGTTAGAAAAATTTTTGTTTGAATCTAGAAAATTAGTGTTAAAAACTGCTTTTCATGGTTTCAGTTATAGATGTTATACAAAGATTATTAATAATTTATTTCAATATATAACTATGGTACCAAATAGTGGTGGTAATAATGGACCAGTAGATTTTTTTACAAGATTAGATAATGGAATTATTAAATCATATATATTAATAGGAAGTTATATGATTGAAATACCAATTAATGAATATAAGAAAATGCTAGAAATAATAGAAAAATTTCTTAAATTAGAAGGATACTTAGAAATTCCTTCAGAATGTTTAGGTGAATTAGTTAAACATTATAAACAAAAGATATTTAGTAATAGCACAATTGAAAAAATAGATTATTTAAATTATTATTCTGATATGAAATTTAAAAATGATGTTATCAGTGATTTTAATACTAAATATTACGAATATTATCAATCAATAGAGAATGCAAGAAAAGCACGTATAGAAGCTGCTTTATTTGCAGAAAATGCTACAAAAATATATATAAAAGGGTGATAAAATGAAAATTAATTCAATTAATTTAGTAATAAGTGCAGTAAGGCGTAGCCAATATCCAACAGATAATAAGCCTGAATTTTTATTAGTTGGAAGGTCTAATGTTGGTAAAAGTAGTTTTATAAATACACTTATAAATAGAAAAAATTTTGCTAGAACATCAGCTACACCAGGTAAAACTCAAACAATAAATTTTTACTTAGTGAATGAACAATTTTATTTGGTAGATGCTCCTGGATATGGATATGCCCAAGTTAATAAAAAAAAGCAAAAAAAATTTGGATTAATGATGGAAGATTATTTAACAAATCGTAAAAATTTAAAACAAGTTTTTATGTTAGTTGACTTTAGACATAAATTATCAAATGATGATATTATGATGTATAACTTTTTAAAATTTTATAAATTACCAGTTACTATAGTAGCAACAAAAGTTGATAAAATACCTATTACAAAACAACAGCAACAAAGAGGTATTTTATTAGAAGATTTAGATTTAGTAGTTGGTGATGAGTTTGTAATGTTTAGTAACGTTACCAAAATTGGAAAAGAAGATATTCATCAAAAAATAGAAAGAATAATTTAGCAGATTCTTTAATAATTCATAAACTAAAATAGGTGGGAAAATGAAATTAATATTTAATAATAATAAAATAATAATTTATTTAAATAAAAAGCTTATTTTAGAAAATGCTAAATTAGAATCTTATTTTAAAAAATTATTTTTAAAAATTAAAGACAAATATAATATAAAAATAATTGGATATTATAATATAAATGTTTATAATGACAAAAATTATGGCAGTATAATTGAAATGGAAAATCAAGATTTGGATTATTATAATTATTTTAACCAAATTGATATGGAAATAAAAATAAATAAAAATGATTTTTTATATCAAATAGATTATGAATATTTAACAAAAGAATTATTATCAAAAGTTAATGTTTACAAATATAATGAAAAACTATATTTAAAAATACTTGATAGTAATATTATTAATAAAATATTAGAATTTAGTAAAGTAATATATGGTGAAGAAATAAATAAAATATTAAAAAAAGGTAAGAAGGTGAAAGTATGAAAAAAAATGTAGTTGCACTAGTTGGTCGACCAAATGTTGGTAAGAGTACATTATTTAATAGATTGGTTGGTACTAAAACAGCAATAATAGAAGATATACCTGGAATAACAAGAGATAGAATTTATGGTGATGTTAATTTTAATAATTCTTCGTTTCATTTAATAGATACTGGAGGAATTGATATTAGTGATGATAATTTTAATGAAGAAATAAAAGCTCAAGCTGAAATAGCTATCGATGAAGCTGATATTATTGTATTTGTTGTAGATGCTAAAGATGGAATAACTCAAAATGATTTAGTTGTCAAGAATATGTTATTAAAATCTGGTAAAAAGGTAATAGTAGCTATTAATAAAATAGATAGCAAATTAGCTAAAGATAATATATATGATTTTTATGAATTGGGCTTTGACAATTATATTAATATAAGCTCTGAACAAAATGAGGGAATTTATGAATTATTGTTAGAGATAACAAAAGATTTTAAAGAATATCATGAAGAAGATTCTGACATTATAAAGTTTAGTGTAATAGGAAGACCAAATGTTGGTAAAAGCAGTTTAGTTAATGCTATTTTAAATGAGGAAAGAGTTATTGTTAGTAGCATAGCAGGTACTACTCGTGATGCTATTGATACACCATTTACATATCATGATGAAAAATTTGTTGTTATTGATACTGCAGGTATGAGAAAAAAGGGTAAAATCTACGAAACTGTGGAAAAATATAGTTTGTTAAGAAGTATGAAAGCAATTGATAGATCTGATGTTTGTTTATTGGTTATTGATGCTGAAACAGGAATTATAGAGCATGATAAACATATAGCTGGCTATGCAATTGAAGCTGGTAAACCGATAGTAATTGTCGTTAATAAATGGGATACCATTGATAATAAAGATGAAACAATGAAAAAATTTATAAAAGATATTCGTAATAATTTTCAATTTATGCCTTATGCACCAATTGTATTTTTGTCTGCTTTAACAAAAAAGAGAATGCATACATTGATGCCTGAAATAATAAAAGTTTATAAAAATAGTACAAAGATGATTGCAACTAATTTAATTAATGATTGTATTAAAGATGCATATAATCTTAATTTACCACCATCTTATAAAGGAAAAAGGTTAAAAATATATTTTTGTAGTCAAGTAGCAACTTGTCCACCTACATTTAATATTCAAGTTAATAGTAAAGGTTTAATTCATTTTTCTTATGAAAGATATTTAGAAAATAAAATAAGAGAATCTTTTGATTTTGAAGGTACACCTATAAAATTACAATTTAAAAATAAAGGAGAAACTAATTAATTAGTTTTTTTTGTATATTTAAGTTTATTTTTCATATAATTTATTAGGAGTGATAATATGAAGAAAACAGTACCATTAAAAAAAGACTTGAATTTAAAAAATAATATTGCAGAAATTGTTAGTATTTCATTAGACCATGAATTAAATTTAGAAAATAGAATTGTTAAAGGGAATTTAATTGTAAGTGGTAGTTATAAAATCAATGATACAAGCATTAATACAGAAGAATTTAAATATAATATACCTGTTAATATTGAAATGAGTGATAGATATAATTTAGAAAATATGACGATAGATATTGATGATTTTTATTATGAAATAATTAATAATAATATTTTAAGTGTTTCTATTGAAATTGGATTAAATAATTTAGAAGAAGTAATGCCACCATTCAAATATGAAGATGAAAAGGTTGAAGCTGTTTCAAAAAAAGAAAATTCTGACATTATAGAACAAAAGGATAATATGACAAGAATTAATACAGATGAAGTAAAAAATTTGTTTGAAAATTTTGATGAGACAACAGAAACATATTCTACATACCATATTTGTATTGTAAAAGAATCAGATACAATTGAAAATATAATTTTGAAATATAATATAACGAAAGATATTTTAGAACAATATAATGATATTAGTGATATAAAAATAGGCGACAAATTAATTATACCTTCATTATATGAAACAGATAAATGATATCTTAAAAAAATACAATATAAAACCCCATCGTTATACTAGGAATGGTAAAGTAACCATTGTTGATACGGAGATGGGGAATTTTGTTATAAAAAAAAATAAAAAAAATAAACTAATTTTCGACTATTTAAAGTCACGAAGTTTTAACTATTATCCTAAAATAATTAGTGAAGATAACGAGGAATATGAAATAAGTGAGTATATAGAAGAATTAGAATATCCAAATGAACAAAAAATGTTAGATTTAATAAATTTATTATCATTGTTACATACTAAAACAACGCATTTTAAAGAAGTTGATTTTGAAGATTATAAACAAATTTATGAAGATATAAAAAATAATATTGAATATTTAGAAAGTTATTATAATGATTTAATAACTTTAATTGAAAGTCATGTATATATGAGTCCTAATGAATATTTATTGGCTCGCAATATATCACGAATATTTTTTGCTTTAAATTTTTGCAAAGAAGAAATTGAAAATTGGTATAGCATAATTAAAGATAAGACAAAACAAAGAGTTGTAGTATTGCATAATAATTTGGATTTAACTCATTTTTTTAAAAAAGATACATCATATTTAATAAGTTGGGATAAAGCTAAAATTGGAATACCAATATTTGATTTGTATATTTTATATAAAAGACAAGCATTAGATTATGATTTTAGTGAAATTTTAAAGCAATATGAACAAAATTATCCGTTACAAAAAGATGAACGTAAATTATTTTTTATATTAATTGCTTTACCGCCTAAAATAGAATTTGATAAATCAACTTATGTGATAACAAAAGAGATAAGTAGACAAATGGATTTAATGTATAAAACGGAAAAATTAATTTCACCATATTATTCTAAATAGAATGTACAAAATAAATAACCACAATATAAATAATAAAAATAAATTAAATCTAGTAATTATAAAAAAAGTAATAAAAACTTGCCAACAAAAAATTATAATTAATCCGAGTAAGCATAAACACCAAGTTCCGTGGTTCCATCTTCTAAACATTTTAATCACCTAATATATAATATGTATTTATAAATTTAGTGTTTGGGTGTATAATAGTATATAGGTGGTAAGATGAAAAAAATAAATAAAGTTTTAATTGTTTTAATTGTATTGGTTATTGTTATCATTGCAGCAATATATGTATTTGTCCCTAAATCAAATTCTAAAAATTTAATGATCGATTTAATTGGCAAAACTAAAGAAGAAGCAATTACTTTTGCTGACAAACATAATTTAAATTTAGAGTTTAAAGAAGAAAGTAATAGTTATGAAAAAGATAAAATATTCAAGCAAAGTATTGAAGTAAACAGTGAAATAAATGAAAATGACAATTTGATTGTTTATATTTCAAAAGGAATTAATTACGAAGAATTAAAAGTTGATGAATCTGGCAATGTTCCTATTATGATGTATCATGGAATTCATAATATAACTGATAATGAATATACTGGTGGTAATGTTGATAAAGATGGTTATCAAAGAACTACTGAAGCTTTCATAAAAGATTTGGAATTCTATTATAATTCTGGTTATCGTATGATTAGATTAGAAGACTATGTTAATGGAATAATTGATGTAGAAGCGGGGTATAGTCCTATAATACTTACTTTTGATGATGGATTATCTAACAATTTAAAAGTTACAGGATTAGATTCTAATGGCAATATAATAATTGATCCTAATTGTGCTGTTGGAGTATTAGAATCTTTTAAACAAAAATACCCTGATTATAATGTAACTGCAACATTTTTTATAAATGGTGGATTGTTTAATCAAAGCGAATATAATGAGAAAATATTAAATTGGTTAGTTGATAATGGTTATGATATTGGTAACCATACTTATTCTCATGTTGATTTTACAACTGTATCTAAAGAAAAATCTGTTCAAGAAGTAGGAAGTATGTATAATTTATTAGACAAATATATTCCTGGTAAATATGTTAATATTGTGGCACTTCCTTTTGGTTCCCCTTATGATAAAGATCATGAAAATTTTAATTCTATTTTAAGTGGAGTTTATAATGATAAAGAATATAATACAATAGCTACTTTAAGAGTTGGTTGGGAAGCTGATTATTCACCTTTCAATAAAAATTTTGATAAAACATTTTTGAAAAGAATTCGTGCTTATGATAATAATGGTGAAGAATTTGATATAGAAATGAATTTTAAAATATTAGAAAATAATCGTTATATATCTGATGGTGATAAGACCACAATAACAATTCCTAAAGATAAAGAAGATAAAATTAATAATTTATATAATTTAAATGTTAAAACTTATTGACAAATGTAATATAAATGTTAAAATATAAATAAATACGTTGATTAGGACACGACTTTTAAAGATCTATTTAAAGCGAGTTGACGATGGTGAAAGGTCAATAAATAAGAATTAAAAGTTACTACCTATGAGTAGAACTCGAAAGAGATTTCCGGTTTATACCGTTATTTTAATTAAGTCCAAAATAGGATGGTACCGTGTTTATGACACTCCTTTATATTAAGGAGTGTTTTTATATTTTTATGGGGGATATTATGAGTAGAAAAAATTTAGAAAAATTTGACAAAATAAAAGATACAATTAAAATGGAAGATTTTGTTGTACATTATTTGAACGATGATGTTTTAATTAGATGCCGAAAATTAACTCATAAGGATTTGAAGAGTTTTAATAATCCTTATGTTGTAACAGTATCTTATGAATTTGCTTCAACAAATATTGAATTAGTTTTAACTAATAAAATAATTTTAGTTGTAGATAGATTAGGTCATATTGCACCATATATAAATCCAAATGAGTTAAAAAAGATAAAATCATTAGGGATTATAGATGAACAAATTGCAAAATTAAAAAAAATTAGAATTAATCAATTATCAAAATTAATTTCTTTATGGAGTGAAATGCAAATGCTATTGTATGAAAGAAAAAAAATTGAAGGAACTATAGAACTTTTAAGAGAAATAAAAAAACAATCGTCTATTGAACAATTAGGAGGAATAAGTTATGTTAAAAAATATTAAAGAAGATGAAAAATTAAATATAATGAATCATAGTTGTGCTCATCTTTTAGCGCAAGCAGTTAAACATTTATATCCAAAAGCTTTATTTTGGGTTGGCCCTGTAATAGAAGAAGGATTTTATTATGATATTGATTTGGGTGAAGATGCAATTAAAGAGGAAGATTTAGAAAAAATCGAAAAAGAAATGAAAAAAATTTCTAAAGATGGTAAAAGAATTTATCGGGAAGAATTAAGTAGAGAAGAAGCTTTAGAAAAATTCAAAAATGATCCATATAAAATTGATTTAATTAACAATATGTCAGATGATACTATTATTTCTTGTTATACGCAAGGAGATTTTACTGATCTTTGTCGTGGACCACATGTTGAATCTGTTAAGCAATTAAAATATTTTAAATTACTTAAAGTAAGTGGTGCTTATTTTAAAGGTGATTCTAAAAATAAAATGTTACAAAGAATATATGGTGTTTGTTTTGAAAATGAAGAAGATTTAAATGAATATTTAAATTATATTGAAGAAGCAAAACAAAGAGATCATAGAAAAATTGGTAAAGAACAAGAAATATTTATGAATCATGATTTAGTAGGTGCTGGGATGCCACTATGGTTACCTAATGGTGCAATTGTTAGAAAACAATTAGAAAATTATATATATAACAAAGAAAGAAAATTAGGTTATAATCATGTTTACACTCCTTGTGTTGGAACTGTTAATTTATACAAAACAAGTGGTCATTGGGATCATTATAAAGAAAATATGTTTCCAATGATGAAAGTTGATGATGAAGAATTTGTTTTAAGACCAATGAATTGTCCACATCATATGTTAGTATATAAAAACAAATTACATTCATATCGTGATTTACCTATTAGAATAGGAGAATTTGCAACAGATTTTAGATATGAAGCTTCAGGCGCTGTTAAAGGCTTAGAAAGAGTAAGATGTATGTGTCAAAATGATGCTCACTTATTTGTAACACCAGATCAAATCAAAGATGAATTTAAATCAGTTGTAAATTTAATATTAGAAGTTTATAAAGATTTTGGTATCAAAGATTACAAATTTAGATTATCTTTAAGAGATCCAGAAGATAAGGAAAAATATTTTGATGATGATGAAATGTGGAATAATGCTGAAAATAAATTAAGAGATGTTTTAAATGAATTAAAAATACCTTATTTTGAAGCAATTGGAGAAGCTGCATTTTATGGTCCTAAATTAGATGTTGAAGTAAAACCAGCTGTCGGCCCAGAAGTGACTTTATCAACATGCCAATTAGACTTTTTATTACCTAGAAGATTTGATTTAAATTATATAGATAATAAAGGAGAAAAACAAGTTCCTGTTGTTATTCATCGTGCTATATTTGGTACATTTGATAGATTTACAGCATTTTTGATGGAAGAAACAAAAGGTTGTTTTCCAACTTGGTTAGCTCCTGTTCAAATAAATGTAATACCGGTTAATAATGAATATCATTTAGAATATTCTAAAAAAATATATAATTTATTATTAGAAAATAATTTTAGAGTAAATTTGGATGACAGAGAAGAAAAAGTTGGATATAGAATGCGTGAAAGTGTTGTTAAAAAATATCCTTATACTTTAATTTTAGGTCAAAAAGAAGTAGATAATAATACTATTAGTTATCGTAAACATGGTAGTGAAGAAACTATTTCAGTTTCAATTGATGAATTTATTGATTTAATTAAAAAGGAGATCATTTGATCTCCTTTAAATATTGCTTTAATTCATCTTTTAAATCATCTCTATCTAGGGCAAAAGCAATATTAGCTTTTAAATAACCTAATTGATTACCAATATCATAATATGTTCCATTGAACTTACATGCATAAAAATCTTGCTTTTTCATTAAGTTTAACATACCATCAGTAAATTGATATTCATTTCCTTTACCTTTATCTAACTTATCTAATTCATCAAATATTTCTGGCTTAACGATATATCTTCCAAGTCCTGCAAAATTACTTGGTGCCTCTTCAATGCTTGGTTTTTCAATAATACTTTTTATTTTATCACCATTTTCAAATTCAATAATTCCATATTTATAAACTAAATTTCTATTAACTTCTTGAACCCCAATTACATTAGCGTCATATTTTTCGTAAATATCAATTAATTGTCTTAAAACAGGTATTTCAGATTTCATTAAATCGTCACCATATAAAACAGCAAATGGTTCATTACCAATAAAAGATTTAGCTAATTTAATAGCATGTCCACTTCCTAATGGTTCACCTTGTCTAGTATAATATATTTTGCACATTTTTGATATATTTTTAACTATCTCTAATTCTTTTAATTTGTTATTTCTTTCTAATCTGGTTTCTAATTCAAAACTTTGATCAAAATGATCTTCTACATTTCTTTTATATGGACTTGTTATAAATAAAATTTCTTCAATTCCACTATTGACACATTCTTCGACAATATATTGTAAAGTTGGTTTATCGATAATAGGTAGCATTTCTTTTGGAACTGATTTTGTAACTGGTAAAAATCTTGTCCCCATACCTGCTACTGGTATGACAGCTTTTCTAATTTTTTTCAAAATATCACCTTTCTTTAATAAATTATATCAAAAAAATATAAAAAAATAAATAAAAATACTTGAATATTCTAAATATATGTAGTATAATTAAATCGTTGCTTGTCTCAGTAGCTCAGTTGGATAGAGCAATGCCCTTCTAAGGCAGCGGTCAGGGGTTCGAATCCCTTCTGGGACACCATTAAATAAATAAAAGTCTTTAATTTTAAAGACTTTTTTTATTATATTATTAATATTAAATATTTAAATTTCTTTAATAAATAATTATATGATAGATTTTATAATTATTTGTAATTATAAATAATTTCATAAAATATAACGATAGGAGGTATTTTATGTTAGAAAAAATAAAATCTAGAAAGTTTATAGCAACTTTAATGACTGATATTGTAGCGGTTGCCACATTATTTACTGCAAATGAAAATGCTACGATTCAAATAATAGCATTAGTAACAATTGGAATAGCCAATATAGTTTATGGAATTGTACAAGGTACTATTGATGCTAAAGCAATTGCCGCAGAAGTAAGCAAGACATCTACACAAATAGAATCGAAATTAGAATAGTTTATCTATTCTTTTATTTGTGACAAAATTGTAATTTGTTATTTGTTTTTATATATAGTATAATATTAATTAGAAGTGGTTGGTTATATGAAATGTTTAAAAGAAAACAAAAATAATTTTGCAAAAGGAATTTGTTTTGATAAATTATTTATTATTTTTATAATTGGTTCAATAATTGGATCTTTATATGAAGAAATATTTAGTATGTTATTAACTTATTCACGAACTGGTAATATTATTTTTGAATATCGTAGAGGAGTAATATATGGTCCGTTTAATGTTATTTATGGATTTGGAGCAGTTATAATTGTAAGTTTGTTGGCAGATAAAAATCATAAATGGTATCAAACTATTTTTTATGGAGCTTTATTAGGTGGTGGAATCGAATATTTTGTTGGATTTTTACAAGAAACATTTACTAATTCTATTTCATGGGATTATTCTAATAGATTTTTAAATATCAATGGTAGAACCACTATTCCATATATGTTTGTATGGGGAATATTTAGTTTTTTATTTGTAAAATATTTATATCCTTTTGTATCTTCTAAAATAGAGAAAATACCATATAATTTAGGGAAGTTATTGGTTAATATTTTGTTTGTTTTTATGGTTATTAATATGACTATCTCTTGGTCTGCTATAATAAGACAAAATTTAAGAAATAATAATATTCCTGCTGTTACACCATATGGTAAATTTTTGGATAAACATTATCCTGATGAATTTTTGGAAAAATATTTTCCTAATATGTCATTTACAAAGGGAGATTAAATATGATTGATTTAATTTGTTTAATATTTATATTTTTGGGAATAATTTTATTGATATTAGGTAATATAAACATTAGAAAAAATAAAAATACGTTAATTGAAAATAAAGATGATTATAATTTTTGTGTTTTGATTCCGGCACGTGATGAAAGTAAAGTTATAGAAGGATTATTACAGAGTTTAAAATTGTTAGTGAATATGGAAGATGTTTATGTTATAGTAGAAGATATAAAAGATAAAACTGTGGATATCTGTAAAAAATATAATGTTAATGTTATTTTAAGAACAACAAAAAGACAAAGAAAAGGATATGCTTTAGATGAAGCTATTAAACAAATAAAAGATTATAATTTATATTTTATATTTGATGCGGATAATGTAGTAGATAAAAATTTCTTTAAAGAAATGAAAAAAACTTATGAACAGGGTTATGATATTGGAGTAGGTTATAGAAATTGCAAAAATGGTAATGATAATATAATAGCTGCATGTTCTAGTTTAACATTTTCAATGATTAATACTTTAGGTAATGATTTTAGAAATAAACATAATGCAAATATAATAGTATCAGGTACAGGATTTTATATTAAAGGTTCTTGGATTAAAAAATGGCAAGGATATCCTTTTCATACATTAACAGAAGATTATGAATTAAGTTTGTATAGTATTTTAAATAATATGACTTCGTATTATAATGATAAAGCTATATTTTATGATGAACAACCAACAGAATTTAGTCAAACAATAAAGCAAAGAGTAAGATGGATAAAAGGGTATTTTGAAGCAAGAAAAAAATATATTCCATTAATTTTAAAAAATTTAAAACAGCCAAATTATGGATCTAAATATAGTGTTTGTTTAGGTGTTAGAGCATTTATATATATAATTATTGGAATAGTTATATTTATGTTAAAAAATATAGTATTATTGTTTATGAACTTTAATTTTATTTCAATTATTAGTTTACTTTCAATAATTATTTTATCGTATTTGGTTATGATGATAATAACTATAAAGATGATTAAAAAAGATAAATTAGATTTGAGTCATAAAATGAAAATAAAAACAATATTTTATAATCCAATTTATTTAACTAGTTATATCTATTGTGCCTTAATAGCTCTATTTAAAAAAAATATATCTTGGGATAAAATAGAACATAAAGTTAATAAAAAATAGTTACTTAAATAACTATTTTTTTATCAAAATCTAATTTAGTTTATTTCTTTTAAAACAGTTTTTAATATTTCTTCATCTTCATTTTTTATAACTACTTCACTAACGTCGTAATTATCTTTAATAGATAAACAAATAGTATAGACTACTTCTTCTAAAATATCTTTATTATCAACATCAGAAAATATATAGGAGTTAAATGTTAATTCTAAAATATCAGGTTGTTCTTCTATGGCTAAAAGTTCAGTATTACTATTTAAATAACTTAATAAGTTAGTATTATAGGTATTTGTACTAGTTAATTCATCAATAATTATTTTAATTTTATCTCTATTATCATTTAAATATTTAGTAACTGGAACATAATAGTAATCATCATTGTGTTTGTTTAAATAATAAATAGTTACTTGATTAATGTCTTTAGTATTAGTAAAATCATATGTTTTATTAATTCCAAAATTTCTATCTAATGTACTAGGTAAAGTTATATTTGTTTGAGGAAGTTTAGTTAAAATATTTCCTTCGACGTAGATAATTACTTTTTCAACTTCATCAACTGATGTTATTGTATAAATAATTGCTTCAATCATTTTTTCTTCTAAATTTTTATTAATATTTAATAACTCTTTAGAAAAATCTATTTTAATTAAATTATTTTCATATTTAATACTTAATATTTTAGTTTCACTAGGTAATATTGATTTAAAACCATTAGGTATTTTATTTTCTCCAACACCACCATTTATTAAAATTTCAACTAATTCTTTAACTTTATCTTCAGTTGATTTACTATTAACGACAACTTCTGCTTTACCAAGATAATTATAATTATCTAACAAATAGATACTGTTTGTTGCAACTTCTAAATTAACATATTCTAAATTTTGTTTTATGTCTAATTTTTCATTTGGTATTAAATAAAGTAAAAACAATGCAAATAAAGCTGAAGTAGAGATAACAATTTTTCTTATCATCTTTTTTCTTAACATACAATCACCTAATTAATATTATGAAAAAAAAGGTTTTATATACCTTTTTATAATGAAATTTCCTTTAATTTTAAAAGTTCTATGACAGCTCCAGCACGTCCTTTAACGCCAAGTTTTTGCATAACATTAGAAATATGATTTCTAACTGTTTTTTCACTTATTCCTAATTTTTCTGCAATTTGTTCTGTAGATTTATTTGATACTAACAAATCAAAAACTTGTTTTTCTCTTTTTGTCAAAACACTTTTAGACATAATATCCTCACTTCCTTAAGGTGGTTTATAGTTCTTCATATTATTCTATGTACCTTAAAAAAATAAGTGAGAGAAAAAGCCTATTTAACAAATTTAACTGTTATATATTTTTCTTCTTCATATAACCCTTGAATAGTACGCATTATATTATTAGCTAATGTAGAATCATTTTCTTCTTTTTCTACAGTTATTTCAATTTGATTATTTTTAATTCTGACAAAACTTTCTAAATTATATACTTCTTTTATTTTATTTTCTAATTTTTCTTGTTCACCTTTATTCATATTCAATTCTTTCATTTTATCAAATGCTTCATTTTTTTCTTCAATACTTCCATCACCATTTAATATTAATTGAAGATTTTCCATTTCTTTTAATAATTCTTCTTCTGCTTCTAATCTTAATGCCACTAAAATTGTACTTTCAGTTATATTGGTAGTTGGTTCATCTTCTTCTACATAATTACCATTTGTACTAATTAATAATTCACTAGGCATAGTTATATAATAAACACTTAAAACTAAAATAAGACTAAATAAAGTTAAAAACCAAATACTTTTTTTATTTATCATAAATATTCACCTATCAAATTATATTCATTTCTATTTAAAATATACTTGTTGACTTAATAAAATAAATGATATAAAATTAATAATAGGTGATAGTATGAAAAAAGGTTTTACATTAGTGGAATTAATTGGGGTTGTAATAATACTTGCTTTAATAGCATTATTAGCTTTTCCACCTATATTAAATTCAATTAGAAAAACAAAAATTGAATTAAGTAATGCAAGCAAAGAAATATTATATAATGCAGTTGATTTATACATATCTGAGAACTTAAATGATTTTCCCAAAAATAATGGTAATATATATTGTGTAACTTTAAATACTTTAGTATCAAAAGAATATTTACCAACTAAAGTATATGATTCAGTTACTGGTGAAGAAATATCACTTGATAGTAAAATTGAAATTAAAGTTGAAAATAATGGTTATGCATATAATATGAATAATGATTGCACTGAATATGTCTATGATCCCTATTATCACGATAATAGTGGAGCTAATAGACCAGAATTATTAGATAATATGGTTGCTATTAAATATGATGGAACTAATTGGATAGTAGCAGATATTATGCAAAAATGGTATGACTATGATAAAAAAGAATGGGCTAATGCTGTGATATTAGAAGAAAATATAACTAAAAATATTGGGGATATAGTATATGAAACCGAGATAGCATTATGGTATGTGTGGATACCGAGATTTAAATATCAATTATTTAATGTTAGTGGTGAACAAGCAAGTTTGCCAGAAATACAAATAGAATTTGAAACTGATACTTCAACTACTGGTACTGTTAGTTGCAGTGACAAAATTAGTGGGTCTGGTACTAATAGTGAAGAATGTATAAATGCAGTTAACGGAAATTGGTATACACATCCAGCATTTACTTTTGGTGATAAAGAATTAAATGGTTTCTGGATTGGAAAGTTTGAAGTAAGTACCAGTGATGCCGTGTGTAATAATAATAGTAATGATTTTATTGAATATTGTGATGAAGTATTACCAGTAAAAATTAAGCCAAATGTTAATTCATGGCGATATTCTAGCACTTCTAATTATTTTACTTCAATAAAAAATATTGAGACAATTTATTCTATTAATAATGGTAATAGTCATATGATAAAAAATATGGAATATGGTGCAGTATCATATTTAACTAATTCGAAATATGGTCGTTGTAATAATGGTGTATGTGAACAAGTTCAACAACAAAATAATAATTTTTTTACTGGACAAGGTGAAAAATATGGATATGATGGCAGTGATGTTAACAATTTAACTGGCACTGGAAAAAATGTAACCCCAACAGTGACTGCTACAGGTTTATGGAAAAATATTAATGGTGTTTGGTCTTTTGAAGATGATGAAAGTGCTACGAATGGAAACTTAATTTTTACATTTACTATAAATAAATTTGGTACAATAAGTTTTGATTATACTAATGAAGATTTAGGAGCATTTGATAGTTGTTTTAGTTATTCGTTATCTAAGGATGAATACAAATATATTGGTAAAAGAATTAGAGACAATATGATTTGTAATGGCGGTGAAGATGGACTTCCTTCTAATATACCAATAACTAAAAATATATCTTTGAATTTATATCCAGGTGAATATAAACTAGAATTTTTTCTAATTTTAGCAGGTGGTCCAAGTAATAGATATGTTAGCAATTTAGTTATCAAAGATGGCTATGATTCTATAAAAAATGCTGAACAAGGTGGAAAAGCAAGTACAACAGGTAATATTTATGGTGTTTATGATATGGCAGGTTTAGGGGATGAGATAGTTATGGCAAATAAAGTAGATAGTAATGGTGATTTTCATGCAAATAATTCAGGATTTACTGATATTTTAGATAGTAAATATTATGATAGCTATAGTTATAGTAGTTCAACATCAGCTAATTTAGGAAAATTAGGCGATGCGACAAAAGAGATATTAGGAACTGGAATTGGATTTTCTAATTTAAATAATCATTGGTTTTATCGTGGTTATTCTGGAAATATGTTTAATTTTTCATCTTTTTCTGGTTTTGTAAGTGGAGGTACTACCTCTCGAGCTATATTGTGTAGCAATTAATATAATTAAATTTTTATATGAATTTTCTTAATTTAATAAATAAATTACAAAATATGTATTGAAAATTGTGATGTTAAAAAAATTTTTGTTAGTATAAATAAAATTTTTGTATATTATAATAAATATATTATGAATTTATGTCTAGATAATCTTTTATATTATATAAAAAAATGGTAGGTGAAGAATATGAAAAAAGGTTTTACATTAGTGGAATTATTAGGAGTTATCATTATATTGGGAGTAATATCATTAATAACATTTCCAATAATTGATAAATCGATTAAAAATGGTAAAGAAAAATCATTGGAACAAGTTATACATAATATAGAGAAAGCAGCTTATGAATATAGTATTAAAAATGAGTTATTATATTCTACTGTATACAATAAAATTGAATTATCAACATTAATATCATCAGGATTTTTGAAAGAAAATATTATTAACCCTATAACAAATGAACCAATGCAAGGTTGTGTATTGTATAAATGGGTAGAGGATTATAATCAATTTGAGTTTAAATATGATGAAGAGTGTTAGATAAGATTTACATATTATAAAAAATATAATTTTATTCAATTATTATGGTAATTAAATAAGTTCGTGAATTGAAAAAGTAAATTCCAGTTTCATAATGTGAAATTAAAATGTAAGAGAAACGTCTATAATAAAGGCGTTTTTTGATATTAATAATTTGAAATTTTACAAAAAATAGTGTAAAATATAAA
>CALVIQ010000041.1 GCA_944331815.1 uncultured Bacilli bacterium | reverse complement strand
TATATTTTACACTATTTTTTGTAAAATTTCAAATTATTAATATCAAAAAACGCCTTTATTATAGACGTTTCTCTTACATTTTAATTTCACATTATGAAACTGGAATTTACTTTTTCAATTCACGTTATTTCTTTTTCCAAAATATTCTTATTAAATAAATATCTAAAAAAATATATAATACACACAATACCCACATTAATATGGTATTAAATATGCCACTTGAATACATATTTATTATACTTGGAACACTACTTGGAAAATAAGTATAAATAAAATTACTTATTTCTTTAATTGGAATATTTGCCGCTATAAAAGATAAAACTCTTAACAATATATCAACGATTCCTATATAATAAACTATGTTACTAAATCTTTTAAAAATTAAAACTGCTAAAGCACCAACAACTAAAACGATTATTACTACGTTCATACCTAACTCCTCAATTCTATATTTACTACATACCCATAATAATTAGATAAATCAATTGTTAATTTTTTTTCATATTTAATTATTTTAATATACTCATCATTAATTATCTCATTATTATTACTTATCCTTTCAAAATCACTTATTTTTATAACATATGTATCACTTTTATCAATATAATTAGTTGACTCTAATATTCCTACTTCTAATAATTTAGAAACATTGTTTGGACTAAAAATATTTAAATTATATTTACTTATAATTTCTGGAATATTATCTATTTCATAGTAAACACCATCATAAAATATTTGATTTGTTAATGAATCATAAGTAAAATTATCTTCACCAATTATTTCTAATTTATAGTTTGTAATATTCTCTAATTCAATTTCTTCATTTTCTTCTATATTTGTTTCTTCATTATTTTGATAATTGTGACTCCCGTTAGAAATTAAAGCAAATACAAATGCAAAAAAGATAATATAAATAATTAAAATAGCTAATGCTCTCGTTCTTTTATTAGATAGTAATTTTTTTATAAATTCAATAGTTTCTTTCATTCTAAAATTTTTCCTACTATATTTTTATCTCTTAATCCATTTATAAAATCAATAGCACTCATTTTATTTTTTCCTTCTAATTGAACAACAGTAAAAACTACTTCACCATTACTTACCTTAACACCAATACCTTCTTTATAAATAGCTGTAATTTGACCATTAAAACCAACTGGATAATTATCGGTTATAAAAGAACTCCATACTTTAAGTATTTTTCCTTCAAATAAACAATATGCTCCCGGCCAAGAATTTAATCCTCTTATTTGATTATGAATTTGTCTTGCTGTTTTATTAAAATTTAATTTTTCGTCTTCTTTTTTTAATGTAAAAGCATAAGTAGCTTGTGAAGAATCTTGCTTTGTTCTACTATTTGTACCATTAATAATACTAGGTAATGTTTTAAGTAATAAATCTCTACCTAAAATACTTAATTTATCATGTAACGAACTAGCTGTATCAGTATCTAATATTGGAATTTCTTCTTGAGTTATAATATCTCCTTCATCCATTTTAGTATTCATATACATAATAGTAATACCAGTTTTTGAATGTCCCTCAATAATTGCTTTATGAATAGGAGCTCCTCCTCTTAATTTAGGAAGTAATGAAGCATGTACATTAATACAACCTAATCTCGGACATTCCAATAATTCTCTTGGAATAATTTGACCATATGCACATGTTACAATTAAATCTGGTTTTAAATTAATTATTTCTTGATAATCTTCCTTTATTTTTTCTGGTTGTAATACCAATATTGCTTTATCATTAGCTAATTTTTTAATTGGTGAAATGTTAATTTGACCATGATTACCTTTTCTATCTGGTTGAGTTACTACTGCTCTTACCTTATAATTATCCAACAAACCTTGTAATACAGGTACAGCAAACTCTGGTGTACCCATAAATACAACTTGTAATTCTTTTTCTATTTTTATATTGCTATAATCCATTATTTATCACCTACTAATAATTTTACCACATTTTTTTGTATGTGTCTAATATTTTTGTACTTTTAAATAACCATAATAACTACTTAATGATTTAATATATTTGTTATAATCTTTGTATTTTAATAATCTTAATTTTTTATATATTCTTCTTCTATTTTTACTTAATATTTTAATCTTTTTATTATAAAATCGATAACCTAAAAAACATAAACTATTTTTAGTTATAATCGTTTTATTATTTAATTCTAAATCATATTTTTTTAAATAAATTATAATTTTATCTAAACAATACTTTAAATACTCTTTATCCTTATGAAATAATACCATATCATCCATATATCTAATATAATATTTTATTTTTAATTCTTCTTTAATATAATGATCTAAACTATTTAAATAAAATATACCTAATATTTGACTAGTTAAATTACCGATAGGTAACCCATAACCTTTTTTTAAACTAATATTATATTTCTTTGCATATTCAAATATATAATCTTCATTAGTACTATCAATTATTTTATATACAATATCTAAAAATAATTTATCCTTTATTTTTGTATTTAATAAATCTTTTAATATATTATGATTAATACTATAAAAATACTTTTTAATATCAATCTTTAAACAATAATAATTACTTAATTCATTAATATATTTTTTTACTAACTTAATACCATAACTAGTACCTTTATTAACTCTAACAGCTACATTACTATCAATTAAACTTTTATCTAAAACATTAATTAACTCATTACCAACTAAATGATTAACTATTTTATTAAATAAATCTTGATTCAATATTAACCTTTGTTTTGGCTCATATATTATAAATAAATTATACTTTCCAACTTCATATTTATTTTCTTTTAAAACATTATATATATTAACAATATTAATACAAAAATAATCATCAAACTGTTCTATTTTATATTTATTTTTAGTATTACATTTTATTTTATTATAAACATTAATTATATTGTTTAAATCATATAAATTATTATAAATATTACTTACTCTTTTCATAATTAATAAACCCATATATTAACTTAACAATATTATTTAAAATACCACATAAATTAATAAATTTCTTATAACTAATAATCTTCTTTTTAAAACAAATATTAATATAAAAATCCAACATTTTAATTTTAGTTAAACAAATAAATAATTTATTTATTCTTTCATTCTTACATAAATAATTAGCCATATAAATATCTTCCAATAAATCATATAAAATCAATTCAATTTTATTTTTTAAAATATAATCTTTTTTAGGAAAATTAATTAATATATTATCAAAATATAAAATAGTTTTTTTTATATTACTAATAACTAATAATTCACTATATTTTTTATCTTTCATACTTTTCCCTTAACTTATTTAATTTATCTCGATTAACTAAATTCAATATTTTTTCTAATTCAATTATAATATCATATTCTATTAATATATTAATTAAATCCTTTTTATAAAAACAATTTTTATAATAATTTAATACTAAATCATAACTATTTAATTCTTTTATACATTCACATATATTATAAAATATATAGCTGATATTATTTCTATCTAATACCTCTTTTACTTTATTATATTCTGTTATAGGAAAACCTGTTTTATTATCATATATTCTATAACCAAATAATCCACTTATAATATAACAATCATCATCAAATACTCGATAAAAATTACCATATTTCATAAATATAACTACATCTTTATAATCTTTTTTTAATTTATTTCTTATATCAATCAATCTCATATTACCACCTAAATAATATTATCACACACACACACACACACGTTGTCAAGTGATTATTCAAAAAAATACAAAGAAAAAGCGATTTTTCGATTTTACTCTACTAAACCACTTTTATTCTTGTTATATTATCACCAATATTTTTAGGTTTTATACCTAGGGAATAAGAATTGTTTCCTAATTCTTGTTTTATACAACCTTAATCATATAAATTAAGTTTAGAAGGAATCTGCACGCAAGCC
>CALVIQ010000040.1 GCA_944331815.1 uncultured Bacilli bacterium | reverse complement strand
TTTTTATCTTGATATTAGTATTTATATCGACTATAATATTTAGCTTGATGAGTATTTTTGTGGATAAATTAATTAAAAAATATCCTAAGTTGTTTAAGGAGTGATTATATGTTTATTACATTTTTATTTGGGCTAACAGTTTTATTAGGTACTATTATTATATTATTATTTAAAAGAAAGAAAAAAATATCAGAATTATCTATTAGTATTGCTTTTAGCGTATTATTTTGTTTGATATTTTTAGAAGTAATACCCCATACTTTAGAACATATTAATTATTTTAATATGATAATATTTGCTTTAATAGGATTTGTACTATTAAAATTATTAGATATATTTATTCCAGATCATGAACACTCTAATCATAAAGAACATGTTTTCCATATCGGATTAATGTCTTCTATAGCTTTAATTATTCATAATTTAATTGAAGGAATGATTTTATATTCTACTTTAAATAAAAACTTTAATTTAGGTATTTTATTAGGAATAGGTATTGGTTTACATAATATTCCATTGGGAATGGTAATAGGTAGTACATTAAAAGATGCAAAATATAGTAAAACAAAAATAATTTTAATAAGTTTTGTAATATCACTATCTACTTTTATTGGATCATTTATATTATATTTGATAGGTGATGTGAGTGAATTCTTTATTGGAGTTATGTTTGCTATAACATTAGGAATGTTAGTATATATTGTATTTTTTGAATTACTAGAACATTTAAAACATCAAAATAAAAAAAATAATATAACAGGATTTATAATAGGAGCTTTGATAATATGCATAAGTTTAATATTTCATCATCATTAAAAGATTATGGCATTATATTTATTATATCTAGTTTAATAAATAGTAGTATATTAATTTATTTAACGACAGGTTTTATTAGTTTAAAATATTTATTATTTGATTTAACTTTATTACTTTTTATTTATAGTTTTTCATTTTTAATTAAAAAAAGAAATTTATATTTTTTAATATTTTCTATTGTTTTAACTGCTATTTGTACAATTAATTCATTATACTATAATAATTTTAATGACTTTGCTTCAATTTATTTATTAGAAGCTTTCGTTCAAGCATTAAGACTTCCTTCTGAAGCAATAACTGGAACATTTAAAATAATTGATTTTATTTTTCTTTGGCAAATAATTTTAATGATTGTTTTATATAAGAAAAGTAATAAAACTAAAGATATTAATATGTTTAAAAAAAGTTTTACAGTTTATTTTACTATTTTAGTAATATCTTTATTAACAATTAATTCTAATGATATATACAGGTTAAAACATGATTGGAATAAAGCTTATGTTGTAAGAAATTTAGGTGTTTATACTTATCAATTAAATGATATATTTTATGTAGCATCTAAATTTATGTGTCCAAAATGTGGATATACTGAAGCTAAAGAAGAAGTCGAAGAGTTTTATAGTAATAAAGAAACTAAAACAAATGAATACACTAATATATTTAAAGATAAAAATATTTTGTTTATCCATGCTGAAAGTATTCAAAGTATGTTTATAAATGAAACTATAACACCAAACCTATATAAATTGAAAAATGAAGGAATTTATTTTAATAATTATTATTCTGAAGAAAGTGTTGGAACAAGTAGTGATACTGAACTAGCTATTACTAATTCATTACTTCCAATAGGGACAGGTACAGTATTTACTAGTTATGATAAAAATGAATATAATTCGTTAATTAAATCATTTAAAAATGATGGATATTATACTTTTAGTATGCATGGTAATACATGTAATTATTGGAATAGAGATAAAATGTATCAAAAAATAGGGTATGATCATTATTATTGTTATGATACTTATGATTTAACTGAACAATTAGGTTTAGGATTATCTGATAAATCATTTTTCATTCAATCAGCTGATATAATTAATAATTTAGAATATGATAAATATTATGGAACTTTAATTATGTTATCTAATCATACTCCATTTTATACTGAAGGTATTGATTTTAATGTAGGAGATGCTGAAGGTACTAGAATAGGAAATTATATTAAATTGGTTCATTATGCTGATGAAGCAATAGGTGAATTTATAAATAAAGTAAATCTTGATAATACAGTATTAGTTATTTATGGTGATCATGACGCGAAATTTTCGCAAAAAGAATATGAAGAATATTTAGGTAAGGAAATAGATTTTTATGAATATGAAAAACTAACTAAAGTTCCTTTAATAATATGGAGTAAGGATATTAAACGTCAAGAAATAGATAAAGTAATGGGAGCTATTGATGTTATGCCTACTATTGGTAATATGTTTGGTGTTGATACAAAATATGCTTTAGGTAATGATATATTTAGTGTAGAAGACAATATTGTAGTTTTTCCAAATGGTAATTGGTTAACAGATAAAATATATTATAACAATCAATTAAGTGAATACAAGATGTATGAAAGTGTTGATTCTAATTATATAAAAGAAAAAGAAGAATATGCTAGAAATTTAATTGAAACATCAAATAATATAATTAGGTATAATTTATTTAAATAATGAATAAATTATAGTAAAATACTTGATTAAGTAAAAATATTTTGCTATAATTTATTTACACGGGTCCATAGCCAAGTTGGTAAGGCATGGGACTGCAACTCCCCGAGCGTCGGTTCAAGTCCGGCTGGGCCCTCCAATATGATATGAAACTCGAAATTTTTGAGTTTTGATAAATAGCTAATTCAGAAATGGATTAGTTTTTCTATTATATAGAATAAAATATAAATAAAAAAATAAAGGAGATAAGAAATTGAAAAAAATGTTAGAAATTATAATAGATGGATATGGTGAAAATTTATTAAAAAGTGCTGGATTTAATAATGTTATGACTTTTTGTTGTGTTCTCAGTTATGGGAATATTAAATGTTTGACAGATTATAAAATTAAAATATTAAAAAATGTTACTATTCCAGTAAATAGTGAAATAGAAAAACTAAAATCTATAAAAGAAACACAAATTCGTATTTGGTATTCATCTTTAGATAATGAAGATATGTGTTCGTTATATTTTTTAATATCTTATTTTTGTAATAAAAATATTGATATATTTATTTGTGATATTGCAAATAAAGATCATTTTTCATTTAGCAGTTATACATCAAGTGAAATAAAAGAATTGTCTAAAAATACAATTCTTTTAGATAATAATGAAAAAATAAATTATAAAAAAATTTGGGATGATTTAGTTAAAGAAAATAATGATTTACGAGTTTTAAATTATGGAAAGTTAATGTCATTTTCATTTGATTACTTGGATAGTATGATAATAAATTTTATAAAAATAGAGAAAAAAATTGAATATTTAGAATTGGTAGGAAAATGTATTTCGGAGAAATTATGTGGCTTCTATATAGATTTAATTTTTATGGAGCGCATAGATGAACTAATATCAAAAGGAATAATTAAAGTCATTAATAAAGATGAAAAATATAAATATTTAATGATAAATGCTGTTGAGTAAGCTAATAGTTCTAAGAAAGACAATTAATAATTAAACCAAAAGATTTCTTAAAATAAAAGGTATTTAGATTTGTTTTCTTATAAAATAGAATAATAAGTACCAAAATTAGTAAAAAAAGAAGGATCAATAATCCAAACAATAATAATTAACAGTAAATTTATATTACTATTTTAAGTTATAATTCATGAAAATAATTTGATTACTGGTTAAAAAAACTTACAAATTAATGTAAGTTTTTTTCTAATATAATATTTTTTAATAATTCTGCTGTTTTTTCAACACATAATGAATCAACATTGATAGCAATATCATAATGATTTAGATTATGCCAATCACTATTGGTATGGAATTTATAATGTATATGAATTAAATAAATTTATCGATTATAGTACAAAAAAATTTTTCGTGTAATAGCAAATTTTAAAAAAATTTAAAATTTTACATATAAAAATGATATAATAAAAAAGGTGATAAAAATGGATTTATATGAATATGAAAATGAATTATATGATAAAGGTGTTAAGTATATAGGTGGAGTAGATGAAGTAGGACGTGGCTCTTTAATAGGTCCAGTTGTTGCTAGTTGTGTTGTATTACCAAAAGATTTTGTACTAGAAGGTTTAACAGATTCAAAAAAATTATCTGAGAAAAAAAGAAATTTGTTTTATGATTATATAATTAATAATTGTGTAGCATATGGAGTAGGTATTGTATCACCAGAAGAGATAGATGAAATAAATATTTATGAAGCAAGTAGAAAAGCAATGATTATAGCTATAAATAAAGTAAGAGAACAAATTAATTTAGAGCATGTTTTAATCGATGCTATGCCAATTAATTTAGATATTCCAACTACTAGTATTATTAAAGGGGACGCTAAAAGTATTTCTATTGCAGCAGCTAGTGTAATTGCTAAAGTAACTCGTGATAGTATGATGTATGAATTAGATGAAAAATATCCTATGTATGGTTTTGCTTCTCATAAAGGATATCCTACTAAAAAACATATTGAAGCAATTCATAAATATGGATTAATTGATGGATATAGAAAATCTTATGGTCCAGTAAAGGAGGTATTAGATGTTAATAATTAGTCATAAATCTGATCCAGATGGTGTCACACCTATTGTATTATCTAAATTAGTATTTAAAGATTTTAAATATATTTTAGCTGATATAGATGAAGTTGATAAATTTGTAATGGATAATATTGATGAAGAAATTATTATAGTTGATTTAAATATTAGTGAAGAAACTGCTAATTATATTTTAAATAATAATAAAAATGTTTTAGTATTTGATCATCATTTAAGTAATATTCATATGAATAAATATCCATTTATTAAAGTAATTGATATTGATGGTATTAAACAATCTGGTACAACTCTGTATTATAAATTTTTATTAGAAAAGTATAATAATGATTTATTAAATAAAGATGTAACTAAAAAATTAGTTGAACATGTAAGAACAATGGATACTTATGATTTTAGTATTACAAGTAAAGAGGAAGCTAATAATATTGTAGTATTATTTAAAATATATGGTAGAGAATTATTTATAGACAAATTTTATAATGTAATAATTAATAGTAATGAATTATATTGTAGGGAAGACTTAAATTTAATTGAACTAGAAAATTTAAGAATAAAAAGATATATAGAAGAAAAAGAAATAATTGAAATATCTTTAGATAATAAAAAAGTAGGAGTAGTATTTGCTGAGCGAAATATGAGTGAGTTAGGTAATTATTTAGTTAATAAATATGATTATTTAGATTATGTTATATTAATTAATGTTGATAAAAGTATTAGTTATCGTGGTAATAATAAAGTTGACTTAAGTGTAATAGCTAAAAAATATAATGGTGGTGGCCATTTCAATGCTTCAGGTAGTCCTATACCAATTGATTTAAAAGAAAAAATAATTAAAGAAATATTTAAAGATGCAATTATTAATATAGAATAACAAAGTTATTTCGTAAAAGAGAAATAACTTGACAAAAATTATTTAAAAGTATACAATGAAAATGGTGATTAATATGTTGAAAAGGGAAAATTATTTATCAAGAATAAGAGGTTTTTATGATAGTGATTTAATAAAAATTTTAGTTGGCATAAGAAGATGTGGTAAATCAGTAATTTTAAATCAAATAATTGACGAAATAAAAGAAAAAAATGTTTCTGATGATCATATTATTTGGATTAATTTTGAATATATTGAATATGAACATTTAAAGGATTATAAAGAATTAAATAGATATATAAAAGAAAAAATAATTGATAATGGTAAATATTATCTTTTCTTAGATGAAATTCAAAAAGTTGATAAATTTGAAGAAGTAATAAATTCAATTAGAGCATCAGTTAAAAATGTTAGTATATTTATAACTGGTTCAAATAGTAAATTATTATCTCAAGAATTATCTACAGTATTATCGGGAAGATATGTTTTATTTAATATATACCCATTGTCTTATAAAGAATTTATACAATTAACTAATAAAAATTCTAATAGTGAAGAATCATTTTGGAATTTTGTAAAATGGGGTGGACTTCCTAATAGATGTGAATTTAATTCTGAAATAAATATAAAAGATTATTTACATAGTGTATTTGATTCAATCATATTAAGAGATGTTGTTGATAGATTGGGTTTAAAAGATACAATTTTATTTGATTTATTATTGCAATATGTTGTTGATACAACTGGAAGAGAATTTTCAGCAGAAAATGTTATAAAATTCTTAAAACAGGAAGGAAAATCAGTTTCAACTGAAACTTTATATATTTATTTAGATGCTCTTTGCAAAGCTCTGATAATAAAAAAAATTTATCGTTATGATATTCACGGAAAAACTATTCTTAAAACTTTAAATAAATATTATATGACTGATTTAGGTATTGCTCAAATAAAAAATAATAATTTTGAAATAAATAAAGGCTTTGCCCTTGAAAATGTTATTTATAATGAATTGTTAATAAGAGGATATGATGTATATATTGGAAAAACTAAGGATGGTGAAGTAGATTTTATTGCAGCAAAAGAAGGTAAAAAAGAATATTACCAAGTTTGTTATATGTTAAATAGCAATACAGTTATTAATAGAGAATTTAGTGCATTTGATAGTATTGATGATAATTATCCAAAATATGTTTTATCACTTGATAAAGAAGATTTTTCAAGAAATGGAATTATTCATAAAAATATTATAGATTGGTTGTTAGAAAAATAATGTTTGAAATAAAAAAAGTAATTAATGATCAAATGGCTAAGGATTGTGATAATCTACTAACTAAATTAGTTCAATATGAAAGAAAATTTGATAATAATATAAAAGAAGATTTTGTTGTTACGAATAATTATGTTAATTTATATAAAAAAGACAATAATATTTTATTTATAGTTTATGATAATGATAAACCAGTGGGATTTATTTATGGTTATATAAAATCTGTTACAAGCAATTTATTTTATAAAACTGTAGCTCAAATAGATGCTTTATATGTGCTAGATAGTTATCGTAAAAAAGGAATCGCTACTTCTTTAATAAACAAGTTTTATGAATGGTGTAAAGATAATAATGTTAAAATAGTTGAAATATCAGTGTTTAAAGATAATATTGATGCTTATAATTTATATAAGAAACTGGGTAATGATATTGAAATGTACAAAATGAAAAAGGAGTTATAAATGAAAATAAAAACAGTTAAGGTTGGATACTTAGAAACTAATTGTTATATTGTAAGTATTGATAATGAATGTTTAATAATTGATCCGGGTGATGAAGTAGATAAAATTATAAATGAAATTGGTAATTTAAAACCAGTTGGAATTATAATTACACATTATCATTTTGATCATATAGGTGCTTTAAAGGAATTAGTTAATAAATATAATGTAAAAGTATATGACTATAAATTAGAAGAAAAAGAATATAGTATAAATAATTTTAAATTTAAGGTAATTCATACTAAAGGACATGATGCTACTTGTATTACTATTTATTTTGAAAAAGATAAATTAATGTTTGTTGGTGATTTTATATTTAAAGATTCTATAGGTAGAATTGATTTAGAAAATAGTAATAAATTAGATATGTTTGAATCAATAAATAAGATTAAAAAATATCCTAATGATATAACATTATATCCAGGTCATGGAGAAATTACTAATTTAGGATATGAAAAAGAAAATAACATTTATTTTAAAAATGCACAATGATTGTGCATTTTTGTGTTTACAAGTAACTATTTATATGTTATTATTAGTTCAGGTGATAAAGATGAATCCAATGAGAGTTAAAGAATTACCAATCGAATATAATATAGATAAAGAACTTTTAAATTTATTAGCTGAAGCAAATTATAAATATGGTGAATATAAGTCATATTTAAGAAATGTTGAATTTGATTCAAAATATTTTTTAGATTCTATTATATTAAGTGAAAGTTTAAAATCTACACAAATAGAAGGAACGCAAATTTCACAAGATGAAATGTATTATTTAAAGTACATGCCTAAAACAGATGATAATTTGGAAATACAAAATTTAAAAAAAGTTATTGAGTATGCAAAAAATTATTTAGTTGAAAATAATGATATAAATATTCATTTTGTTAATGCTATTCATAAAATTTTATTAGATAGTGTAAGAGGAAATGAAAAAGAACCAGGCAAAATAAGAACTATTCAAAATTGGATTGGACCAGCAGGCTGTAGTATCAATGAAGCAATTTTTGTACCACCAATTCCAGAAGATGTTCCAATTCTACTTAATAATTTATTTAAATACATGAATGATAATTTTATAGATCCTATTTTTATTAATCTTGCAATATCACATTATCAATTTGAAACTATTCATGCATATCGTGATGGAAATGGAAGATTAGGTCGTGCTTTGATATCTATTCAATTAGCTAAATTAACTGAAGATGAGCCTATTCTTTTCTTGTCAGAAGTTTTAGAATTATATAAACCTAGTTATCAAAAATTTTTAAATGAAAGTAGAAAAGGTAATATTGTTGGTTTTATAAAATTTTTCTTACAATGTATAATAGAACAATGTAATAATTATGTTGCTAAAATAAATATGATTAAGAAAATTTATAAAAAAGATATGGAAAAAATTAAGAATTTAAATAGTAATGCTGTTTATCGAGTAATGCCTGCTATGATGCATCAAATTGTATTTACAAAAAAGGAAATTGAAGATGAAACTGGAGTATCAAGAAATACAATATCTACTTTAATTGATCAATTAATTAATTTAGGTATTATAGTAAGTGATTCAACTCATACTAAGTTAGGATATCGATATAAAGAAATATATGATGTTTTTGTTGGAAAAAATTAAAAAATGCACAATGATTGTGCAAAATAGGGTATAAAAAATATAAAAATGCGCAGTATTTTGAAAATATTGTGCGTTTTTTGTTTATTTTGCTTTTTTATCATATTTAATATATAATAACTTTGGTGATATTATGCCTTTTGAATATATTTCGGTTAAAGATATAAAAAAATATAATTTAGATTATGATAAAGTAAAAATACATAATCAAAAATACATTAAAGAAGCATTAATCAAATATAAAGATTATTTTGATAATATGTATAAAGGAATAGATGATAACATTATTTTAGATGAGGAACAGAGAATAGCAATACTAACTGATGAAGATTATAATTTAATAATAGCTGGAGCAGGTGCTGGTAAAACTACTACTATGGCGGCTAAAGTTAAGTTTTTAGTTGATATAAAAAAAGTAGATCCTAAAGATATTATATTAATATCATATACAAATAAAGCTGTATCAGAGTTAAAACAAAGAATTAATAAAGATTTTAAAATACCAGCTTTAGTTTGTACATTTCATAAATTTGGTGTTGAAATATTAAAAAGTAATACGGATGAACATTTAAAAGTTTTAACTAATTCTTATAATTTAGTTAAAGATTATTTTGATAAAGAGTTATGTAATGATAATAAAAAATTGAAAGAGTTTTTAAAATTTTTTGTGTTTTATTTTGATATACCTAATTTTGCTTTAAAATTTAATAGTTTAAATGAATATTTTAATTATAAGAAAAGAAATGATTATATTACTTTAAAATCAAGATTAAACGATTATAATAAACAAGTAATTGATGAACGAACTAATAAAAGGTATACTATTTTAGGTGAGTTTTTAAAATCAAATGAAGAAGTAATGATAGCTAACTTTTTATATTTAAATAATATTGATTATGAATATGAAAAGCCTTATCCTAAATTAGATAAAAGTAAAACTTATTTACCAGATTTTACTATTTATCAAGGAGAAAGAGTATTTTATTTAGAACATTATAGTTTAAATAAAAGCGGGTTTAATAAATTATATGGTTATATAAATAGTTTGAAATATAAATATCAAATTAATAATAAAAGAAAAATACATAAATTAAATAACACAACTTTAATTGAAACTTATTCAAGTAGTGATTTGTTAAAAGATTTAAAAGGAGAGTTGTTAAAACATAATATTATATTAAATCCGAAAAAAGATATTGAAGTATATTCTAAATTAGTTGATACTTCTAAAGATGTTTATTATACTAGATTTATAATATTTTGTTTAAATTTTATACAAGGATTTAAAATTAAAGGTTATACTAAAGAAGATTTTTCTAAATTAAAACATATTTATACTGATGAACGAACTAATTTATTTTTAAATTTTATTGAAGGAGTATATGATTATTATCAAGAACAATTAAAAATAAATAATTATATTGATTTTGAAGATATGATAAATGAAGCTTATTATAAATTGAATAATACTAAATTAAATTATAAATATGTGATTATTGATGAGTATCAAGATATATCAATGCAACGATTTAATTTAACAAAAAAAATAGGGGAAGTAAGTGATTCTAAAATAATAGCTGTTGGTGATGATTTTCAAAGTATATTTGCTTTTGCAGGAAGTGATATATCATTATTTACAGAGTTTAAAGATTTAATGGGGTATGCAGAATTGTTACAAATAACGCATACTTATCGTAATAGTCAACAATTAATTGATGTAGCAGGTAAATTTGTTATGACTAATAATAAACAAATTAAAAAGAAATTAGTTTCTCCTAAAAGATTAAAAAATCCGGTTATGGTTATTGCTTATGATGATGCAAGTAATAAATTAAAAAATAAGATTAGTATGTTAAATAAGTGTCTAAAAGATATTCAAAATAAATTTGGTGATAAGCAAAAAATATTATTAATTGGTAGATATAATTTTGAAAAATATTATTTAATAAACAGTGAAGATTTTTATGAAATAAGTAATGATAAAATAAAATCAAAAAAATATCCTAATTTTGAAATTGACTTTTTATCGGCGCATTCTTCTAAAGGATTAGGTTATGATCAAGTAATTATTTTAAATGGTGATGATGGGACTTATGGTTTTCCATCTCAAATTAAAGATGATCCAATTATGAAAATAATTAATGTAGAAGATAAATCATTTATATTTGCTGAAGAAAGAAGATTATTTTATGTAGCATTAACTAGAACTAAAAATAAAGTTTATATTTTAACGCCAGTTAATAAGCCATCTGATTTTATTTTAGAAATAATTAAATATAATAATGTATCCTTATATAATAAAACAGGAATTAAATTATCAAAAAAACCACATATATGTCCAAAGTGTGGTTATCCATTAATTAGAAAGTATAATAGTTTTAAAATAAGTAATTTATATGTTTGTTCTAATGATAAAGAATTATGTGGTTTTAAAACTAATAATTTAAAATATAAAAAAGAAATAAAGAAGTGTCCTAAATGTGATGGAGAATTGATTGTCAAACATAGCAATAAAAAGAATTATGATTTTATAGGTTGTACTAATTATCATAAAGGATGCAATTATACAGAAAATATTTAATACCACATTTTTCCATATTTTTATCAAAATATTACCACAATGATATTATATACTTAATGTGTTGGAGGTGATAGATGAAGATATAAATTTTAAAAAATTTAAAGAAAGAAGGTGGTATATGAATAAATTTATGTTATACTAAAAATAGGTGATGAATGTGTATAAGATTTGTTTAGTAGAAGATGAAATATCATTAAATAATTTAATAAAGTCCTATATGGAAAAAGAGGGATATGATGTAATCCAATTTTATAAAGGAAATGATGCTTTAGAATATATAGGCAAAGAAAAAATAGATCTTTGGGTTTTAGATATTATGTTAGGTGATTCAATTAGTGGATATGATTTAATAAAAAAAATAAGAAGTTTAGATAAAAATGTTCCTGTTATATTCACTTCGGCTCGTGATCAAGATTTGGATAAAATATTAGGTCTTGAGCTAGGTAGTGATGATTATATCGCTAAACCATATTCACCAAAGGAATTGATGTTAAGAATCAATAATATATTAAAAAGAGTCTATACTAATTCTAATATAATAAAATATGATGATTATGAAATTGATATTGATAAAAGAATAGTTTTACATAATAACAAAGAAATTAATTTAACCACTTTAGAATTTGATTTATTATATATGTTTTTAAGTAACAAGGGTAAATCATATAGTCGAGATGATATATTAAATATCATTTGGGGGGAAAACTATTTTGGTAGTGATAGAGTAGTTGATGATTTAATAAGAAGATTAAGAAAAAAAATGCCTAAATTGAATATTAACACAATTTATGGCTTTGGTTATCGTTTGACATGATTAAAACTACTTTGTATAGACAATTAATTTCTTTAGCTGTTATTATATGTGGAATTATATTTATAAGTTTGGGCTTACTCCTCCCAAAACTTTTACTCCCTATCTATGAAAAAAATATATATCAATATCTCAAACAACCACTAGAATTAATCGAAAGTAATGTTGATAAAGTAGAATTTGAAGATATAGCTTATTTATATGTTGTTGATGACAAAATAATAGTTTCTGAAAATTTGAAGGATATAATTAATATTGATGCTAAACAAATATTAGATAGAATAAATAATGAATATGGCAAATTTACTTATTTAGGTAAAACATATTATTATTATAATATTGATACCGAATATATTAATAAAATTGCAATTACTAATAATGATTATTTACTGGAAATAAGAGCAGATATAATGAAAACTTTATTACCTGTAATAATTGGAACATTGTTAATTACAATTGGTATTATTATATTATGGGCAAATCAAATAGTAACAAAAATATATCATCTGAAAGAAAAAGTCGATAATTTAGACAATGATGATTATGTTGATAAATACGAATATATGGTAGATGATGAGTTAAGCACTTTAAATAAAGCGATTGACGACATGAAAGCTACCTTAAAAAAACAAGAAGAATACAAAAATCAAATGTATCAAAATATTTCTCATGATTTTAAAACTCCACTTACTGTTATAAAATCGCATATGGAAGCTATTGAGGATGGTATAATGGATCCTGGGATAGGCGGAAGTATTATTAAAGAACAAATAAATAAACTCGAAATAAAAGTACACTCCCTTTTATACTTAAATAAATTAGTATATCTCAAGGATATAGAAAAAAAAGATGAAAAAATTGATATAAAACCAATTATTGAAAGTAGTGTTGATAAATTTAAAATACAACGCCCAGATGTTAATTTTACTGTTAATATTAGTGGCAAAACAATATTTAATGGTACGATGGATATGTGGGAGGCTATAATTGATAATTTGTTAAATAATTTTATGAGATATGCTGAAAAAGAAATTAAAATAACAATTAAAAATAATAAAATTACACTATATAATGATGGACCTCATATTGATCCTAATATCCTAAATAATATATTTACTCCTTACAAAAAAGGGATAAAAGGACAATTTGGTTTGGGTTTGTCAATTGTAAAAAAAACTCTTAATTTATTAGGGTATGAAATAAGCGTTAATAATGAAAAAAAAGGTATTTGTTTTATAATAAAATAATTACTTTTTTTTTGATTTACTTTTTAAAAAAAAAATTGTATAATTATATTATAATTGGAGGGATAAAATGTTGGGTAATATAATAGGAATTGTTGAAAATGAAGTTTTATTAAAATTGGCTATCGATATTAATAAATTTGAAAATTTGATTAATGTTCATGTTATTATGGAAGACAATAATAAAAAATTAGTAGGGGAAATTATTGATATTAAAGATAATATTGCCCATATTAATTTATTAGGAGAAATAATTGATAATAAATTTGTATTTGGTGTTATTGTTAAGCCTTCATTTAGTTCAGTAGTTAAATTAATTTCTAAAGAAAAAATACCGATGATAATAGGTGTTGAAAATTATAGAGAAAATATAGATGTTTATTTAGGAATGAGTCCTGTTTATCAAGGTGTTAAAATAGGGGCTAATATCAATCAATTTTTTAGTAATCATTTTGCTATATTAGGTTCAACTGGTTCAGGTAAATCATGTGGTGTAGCAAGAATAATTCAAAATATTTTTGATAAACAAAGATTTATACCTTATAGAGCAAGTTTATTCATTTTTGATGCATATGGAGAATATCATAATGCTTTTAAAAATGTTGGTGGTGAAGATATATCTTTTAAAGCATATACAACTAATACTAATTTTAGCGAATCAGAGGTTTTAAAAATACCTACATGGCTATTAGGTGTTGATGATTTAGCTTTGTTATTAAATGCTACTAGTCCATCCCAATTACCAATAATAGAAAAAGCTTTAAAATTAGTAAATATTTTTGCTAGAAATGGTGCAGATGTTGTAAAGCATCAAAACGATATAATTGCAAGATCCTTATTGGATATATTATCAAGTGGTAATCCACCATCTCAAATAAGGGATCAAATATTTTCAATTTTATCATTTTATAATACTCCTGAATTAAATTTGGAAACGCCTATTTTTCAACCTGGATATACTAGACCTTTAAAACAATGTTTATTAATTGATGCATCTGGTAAAATTAGAGAAATGGAATTACTAACAACATTTATTGAAAAGTTTGTTCAAAATGATTTGGAATTAAAATTGCCAGAAGGTGATTTTATGTATGGATTAGAAGATTTGGAAAAAGCTTTTGAATTTGCTTTAATTAGTGAAGGAATTTTAAATAGTGAAAAAGTTTATAATGAATCAAATGTATTAAAAGTAAGATTACATTCTTTAGTTAATAGTGATTATAAAAAATATTTTGAATATGATAAATTTGTTACAAAAGAGCAATATATTAAAGAACTATTAACTGCTCCAAATGGAAGAAAAGCTCAAATAATTAATTTTAATATAAACTATGTTGATGATAGATTTGCTAAAACATTAACTAAAATATATTCAAAAATATTGTTTGATTACGCTAAATCAATGGATAGAAGAGCAACTTTGCCATTTCATATAATATTAGAGGAAGCCCATAGATACGTTCAAAATGATAATGATGTTGAATTATTAGGATACAACATATTTGAGAGAATTACTAAAGAAGGTAGAAAATATGGAGTTTTATTGGGACTTATTTCACAAAGACCTAGTGAATTATCTGAAACTTCCTTATCACAATGTAATAATTTCTTAATATTTAAAATGTTACATCCAGTTGATGTTGAATATATAAGAAAAATGGTACCTAATATAACAAATGAAATAATAAAGAGATTACGCATTTTGCAACCTGGCAATTGTATTGCCTTTGGTTCAGCTTTTAAAGTCCCTGTTATGATAAAATTAGATATGCCAAATCCAGCACCAGCTAGTAATAGTTGTGATATTAGTGGCGTTTGGTTTGTTGAAAAAAAATAAAAGTCTATAAACAGACTTTTTTTAATTTAAATAATTTTCAATGGTATTTTCTTTTTTATTAATTATTTTTGCAATTGTGTTTTTATCAAATTTTAAATTTATCATATTATTTATTACAGTTAATAATATTTCTTCTTTTCCAATATTTATACCTTGCTCATAATAATATAATAATTCGTTAATCTCATCTTCAGAAAGACGAGATTTTTTTTGTATAAATTTTTCCATAATAACTCCTCCTTTATCTACAATTATAATTAAATAAAAATTTAAATCAAATCAATGATTTTAAAAATTAGCAAAAAAAATTATTAATTTATAAAATTATCTATATCATTTTAAAATATTAGAATATATATATTTAAAATAACGATTATAATTTATAAAATTATATAATTTTATCACCTTGTACAATATTTTTATTAGACATGTATTTATCTATACCATTTAAAACGTCAATTTTTTTAGTAATCCATTTTGGTTCTATTAAATCTTCGACTTTAGGATCACCAGTTAATCGATGAATAACTATTTCTGGTCTTAGGTATTCTAATTGTTCACAAACTAATTTTATGTATTCTTCTTTTGTTAATAATTTAAATTTGTTTTGATTATATATTTTTTCTAATTTTGTGTTTTTTAATATGTGAAGCATATGAATTTTTATTCCTTGTATATCCAATTTATTTAAAAATTTAACAGTTTCTAACATCATTTCTTTTGTCTCATAAGGTAGTCCATTAATAATATGAACGACAACATTAATATTTTTTTGCCTTAATTTTTTAACCATATCAATAAAGCAATTTAAATCATGCCCTCTATTTATTAATTTAGAAGTTTCTTCATGAATAGTCTGTAATCCAAGTTCAATGGTTAAAAATGTTTTTTTATTTAATTTATCTAAGTATTCTAAACATTCATCACTAATAGAATCTGGTCTTGTAGCTATAGATAATCCAATTACATCTTTTAAGTTTAAAATAGTTTCATATTTTTCTTTTAATATTTCAAGTGGAGCATAAGTATTTGTTCTTGCTTGAAAGTATCCAATATATTTGCCATTTGGCCATTTTTTATTCATCATTTCTTTACCTTTATTAAATTGGGTAATTAAGTCATCATTTATATTTCCTGCATATTCACCGCTACCTAAGTTACTACAATAGATACAACCACCACTTTTTAAGTGGGGACAGCTAAAACCAGCATTTAAACTTATTTTTATAATTTTTGTTTTAAATTTATTTTTATAATAATAATCTAATGTGTGATACCTTTTATTTGTATTAGAATATATAAAATTCATAAAATCACCATGTTTATTATACCATTTTTGTAAAAAAATTGTGAAATTTTGGTATTTTTCTTGTAATATTTATGTTTTTTTATTATAATTATTTTGGAGGTATAGGAAAAATGAAAAAGTATGATTTATTAAAAGTATTGGGGATAACATTTTTAATTGTATTTTTAATGAGTTGGGTTATTCCAGCAGGAAGTTATTCTAGTGGATCATTTAGTTCTGCAGATGCTGCTGTTCCGTTAGGACTTTATGATTTAGTTAGATTACCATTTATTTCATTAGCTACTTTTATTCAATATATTTTGTTGATTCTAGCTATTGGTGGATTTTATGGTGTTTTAAATAAGACGGGTGTTTATACAAAAATTGTTGATGGTGTAGTTAAAAAATATAATAATAATAACAAAAAGTTTTTAATTATTACAATTGTATTTTTTGCTTTATTATCTTCTATTGTAGGAACTCTTAATGTTATTTTAATTTTGGTACCTTTTTTTATAACAGTTCTTTTAAAATTAGGTTATAGTAAAATTAATGCTCTTGCTTCTACTATTGGAGCAATGTTAGTAGGTCAAATCGGTTCAACAATTGGCTTTGGAACATGGGGATATTTAAAAATCGTTTTTGGTCAATTAGATAGTGCGTTTACAATGACTAGTTTAATTTTAATAAGAATTATTTTATTAATAATTGTAACATCTTTATTTGTTATTTTGGTTAGTAAAAAAAGTTTATTTAAAAAAGAAGTAACCAAAAAAGAAATAGTTAAAGACAAAAAAGCAAAAGAAAAAACAGCAGAAGTTAAAGAAGAAAAAGTTGATATTCCATTATATAAGGAATTACGTAGTGAAAAAGGTATTTTACCTCTTGTACTTATTGTTGCTATAATGTTTGTAATATTAGTATTTGGAGTTTATAATTTATCTTATACATTTGGAATTTCATTTTTAGAAGATTTTCATGAATCTTTGATGAGTGCTAAAATAGGAAATTATGAAATTTTTGCTAATTTAATAGGTAGTGGATCTGCTTTAGGATTATGGGGAAATTATGATATAATAGCTGTATTAGTAATAACATCTTTGGTTATTATGTGGATTTATAGTGTTAAATTTAGTGAAGCTGTTGATGGATTTATTAAAGGAATGAAAGAGATGTTTGCTCCAGCAATGTATGCAGGATTATCATGTGTAGTATTTACTGCAATTTTAAATATGAATGGTAGTGATTTTGTAAACACTATTACAAATCAATTTGTTGGAGAAAATTTCTCAGTTGCTGGAACAACAATAGCAACATTAGTTTCTAGTTTCTTCTATAATGATTTTTATACATTAGTAGCAACTATATCAAGTCCTTTTAGTACATTTGATAGTAATGTTATTCAAATTGTCGCATTAATGTTCCAAACTATGTATGGTTTAGTAATGTTAATTGCTCCAACTAGTATATTTTTAATAGCAGGTTTATCATATTTACAAATACCTTATAAAGAATGGGTAAAATATATTTATAAATATTTACTAATTATATTTGGTGTTGTAATTGTAATTGCTATTATTGCTAATATGATGATTTAAAAACTGAATTATTTCAGTTTTTTTCTTATTTTAATGGTATAATATAAATAGGTGATAATATGGCGTATATTGAAGTTAAAAATATTAGTAAAACATATAAAATGGGAGAAATTTCTATTAAAGCAATAGAAAATGTTTCTTTTGATATTGAAAAAGGAGAATTAGTAGTTATTTTAGGTCCTTCTGGTGCTGGAAAAACAACTGTTTTAAATATCCTAGGTGGTATGGATACGACTGATAGTGGAAGTATTATAATAGATGGCAAAGATATTGCAAAATACAGTAAAAAACAATTAACTAATTACCGTAGATATGATATTGGTTTTGTTTTTCAATTTTATAATTTAGTAGGTAATTTAACTGCTTTAGAAAATGTTTCTTTAGCAAGTCAAATATGTAAAAATCCTAAAGATAGCGAAGAAACATTAAAGAGTGTAGATTTAGGTGATAGGATAAATCATTTTCCTGCGCAATTATCAGGTGGAGAACAACAAAGAGTTAGTATTGCTCGTGCTTTAGCTAAAAATCCTAAATTGTTGTTATGTGATGAGCCTACTGGCGCACTAGACTCTAAAACAGGTAAGTTAATATTAGAACTACTTCAAAAAACATGTCACGATTCTAATATGACAACAATTATAATAACTCACAATGCAATAATTGCCGATATAGCTGATAAAGTAATTAAAATAAAAAATGGTACAGTAAAAGATATTATTATTAATAAAAATCCAAAACTAGTTGAGGAGATTGATTGGTAATGATATATAAAAATAGTTTTAGAAAAATAAAAAAATCATTAGGAAGATTTTTATCATTAATTTTTATAGTTATGTTAGGTAGTGCTTTTTTCTCTGGTATTAGAGAAGCAGCTACTGATATGATAAAAACAATGGATGAATATTATGATGAAACATCTTTAATGGATTATAAGATAGTAAGTACAATGGGATTAACTGAAGGTGATGTTGAGTCAATTAAAGAAATAACATCTGATTTAATTGTTGTTCCATCTTATTCATTTGATATTTTGTTAAATGGTGATGTAACAAGAGTTCATGCTATTACGGAAGTTAATAAAGTTAATTTAGTAAGTGGTAAAATGCCTAATAGTAATGAATGTTTAGTAGAAGATGGTACTTATCAAATAGGGGATAAAATAACTATCGAAAGTGATAATTTAAAAATTAAAGAATACACTGTGTCTGGTACAATTACTAGTTCATTATATACTTATAAATCAAAAGGTATTTCTACTATTGGTGATGGTAAATTAGATACATATATTTATATACCAATGGATAACTTTGATTTAGAATATTATACTGAAATATATATAATTGATAAAAATAGTATTGATAAAACTTCATATTTAGATGATTATAAAGAAGTTATTAATGTTTTAGATAGCAAATTAAAAGAATTAAAACCAATTAGAGAAACAATAAGATATGAAGAAATATTAAAAGAAGCAATGGATGTTATTAATGAAGCAGAAGAAAAATTATTGAATGAAAAAGAAACTAATGGTAAAAAATTAGAAGATGCTAAAAAAGAATTAGATGAAAATAAAGAAAAGCTAGATAATTCTTATAAAGAATGGGAAGATGGTAAAGATGAATTATATGAAACAAATAAAGAAATGGAAAGAACATTTAATGATGCTAATGCTAAATTAGATGATGCTAAAAAAGAATATAATAATGCTTTAAAAAAATATAATATAAAAGAAAGTGAATTAGAATCTAATTTAAATTTATTAAACGAACAAATTACTAATTTAAATAATTTGTTATCTACATTAGATCCAAGTAGTGATGAATATATAGCTTATAGTACTCAATTAAAATTATTAGAAGAAAATAAAAAAAATATAGAATTATTAATAAATACAAAAGAAGAATTAGATAAACAAGAAAAAGAATTAAATAATAATATTGATTTATGGAATGAAGAATTTGAAAAGCAAGTAAATACTTTAAATGAAAATTATGATAAATTAGAGAGTGCTCAAAAAGAATTAGAAGATGGTTATAAAGAATATGAAGAAAATTATAATAAATATATTGAAGAAATAACTAAAGCCGAAAATCAAATAAATGATGCTAAAGAAGAATTAAATACTATTGAGAAACCTAAATGGTATTTAATGTCAAGAGAAGACAATAGTGGATATACTAATTTTTACGAAAGTGCTGTTAAAATTGATGCTATTGCTGCTGTTTTTCCAATATTCTTTATGTTAGTAGTATTTTTAATGAGTTTAAATACAATGACAAGAATGATTGAAGAAGAACGAGGCGAAATAGGTACCTATGTATCTTTAGGTATTAGTAAAATAAAAATAGTATCAAGTTATTTATTTTATGTCTTAATTGCTACTTCTATTGGATTATCTATCGGTTTAATAATCGGATATGCATATGTTCCTCATGTTTTATATAGTATTTATCATGCTAATTTTGTAATCCCAGAATTAAAAACTTATGCTGAAGTAATACCATGTGTTTCAATTATTTTAGTAACTATATCTTTAATGGTGATAGTAACTTTATTAACTGTTTTAAAAGATTTTAAATATGTTCCTGCTACATTATTGAGACCAGAACCACCTAAAAATGGTAAAAAAGTATTATTAGAAAGAATTAAATTTATTTGGAAAAGGTTATCTTTTACTTGGAAAGTAACTATAAGAAATTTATTTAGGTATAAAAAAAGAATTATTATGACTTTATTAGGTATTTCTGGATGTACAGCCTTATTATTAACCGGGTTTGGTATAAGAGATAGTGTTAGTTCATTAGTAAGTATTCAGTATGATAAAATACATGTTTATGATACTATGCTTATACTAAATGATGAACAATCAACTATTAATGAAGAAATTAATAAAGTATTAAATGATAATAATATAAATAATTTATTATATGCTCATATGGAAAATTATACTTTTAATGCTGATAATAAAAATATTGATACTTACTTATTAGCTTTTGATGATTTATCTTTAGTAGATAATTATATTAAAATAAATGATTTAAATGGTAAAAAGATAGAATTGTCTGATAATGGTGTTATAATAACTTCAAAAATGGCTGAATTATTAGATGCTGAAGTAGGTAAATCGATTAATATTAGAAATAGTGAAAACGAATTATTTATTTTAAAGGTAGAAGGTATATGTGAAAATTATGTTAATAGTTATATTTATATGAGTAGTAATTATTATAATAAAATATTTAATGAAATAACTTATAATACTATTATTGCTAATGTAGATGAATCTTTAGCTACAACTTTAATGGATACTGGATACTTTAGTAATATTCAATTTACAACTGATAGTTTAGATGTGTTTAATGATATTATAAGTGGTATGAATAATATTGTTTATTTAATTATTGTATCATCTAGTTTATTAACAATTATAGTTTTATATAATTTGACAACAATTAATATAAATGAGAGAAAAAGAGAAATTGCTACTTTAAAAGTATTAGGCTTTAAAGATAACGAAGTATCTACTTATGTTTATAGAGAAACTGTTATACTAACTTCAATAGGAATATTAATAGGTTTATTTTTAGGAGTAATTTTAAATAATTTTGTATTAACAATAGCAGAAACAGACGAAATATTATTTGTTAAAAATATTAATACATTAAGTTATGTTTATACATTCTTAATTATGATTTTCTTTACTGTTTTAGTTCAAATAATAACTCATTTTTCACTAAAAAAAATAGATATGATTGAATCATTAAAATCAGTTGAATAATGTTTTATAAGTGTGATATAATATGCTAGTGTAATTGGAGTGAGGAGTATTATGCAATTAGAATTATATTATGCACAGATTAGATGTTGTACTGTTATAACAATGTGGAATTTTGGAGGTTGTGAATGTTATTCAGGAATAGATACTGAATATAAAACAATATTATTAAGAAGAAACAATAAATATTATGATTTGAAAAATCCTACTATAAAGATTGATGGAAAAAGTATAAATCAAGGAAATAAAGTTTATTCTATAATTGATATGAAACCACTATTTGAGAAGACATCTGATAAAACAAAAATATTGAAATAATTATATATTTGATATAAATTCTAATTTAAAAATATGGAATTTATATCTTTTTTTGTTATATAAAAAGGAGTTTCTTTATGCAATTAGAAAATTTAAATCAAAATGATGATTATAAATATTTTGAAAAAATCTTGTTTGAAATTGAAGATGTTTTCAAAAAAATTGGTATAAATATTAATACCAAATATTTGTATTATGAAAGAAAGAAAAATGGTACTAGTATTTTAGCAATTCAATTATTAAATGGAAATAAAAACGATAAATCAAATTATGTTATTTTCGGTTGTAAAGCATCATTAAATGTTAAAATTGCAAGTATAGTTAGTTGTGATGTTTATATTCATGCCGATGCAAAATCAGGTAATTATGCTCAAAAAATAATTAATTTAATGTCAAAACAAATTATAGAATTCTTTAAACATATCGAAAATGATTTGTATAGAAAAAAACAATTTAAAAAAGAAATGTCTTTTTTGATTTCTTTTAATCAAGAAAAGAAATCTATATTTGATGAACCCAAAAATATAAAAACAAAAATTTTAGACATTATTAGAAAAAAAATTAATTAAAAAATGGTTTAATTAACAAATATAAAAGTAATATTACTATTAATGTCAATGATATAGACAAAATAATATACTCATTTTTAAATAAAATTATTATTAAATAAATTAATCCTATAATAATTAAACTTAACAAAAAAGAATATAAAGCAATATAAGGTATTCTTTTAGTTAAGTTTTTCTTTTTATCAAACGCTTTATCATATATTAATTCAATAATCATATTTATAATAATTTCTAATCCTTCAAATATTTCCATAATTAATTCTCCTTGCTTAATATTTAAATATATTATATAATATTTTTAAAGATAAAGGTGATGTAATTTGAAAAAATTAAAATTAGTTGTTGAAAGATGTCCTCAAAATCATAAATGTCCGGCAGTTAAAGTATGTCCTGTTAATGCATTATCACAAACAGATTTTAATGCTCCTATAGTTGATTATGATAAGTGTATTAAGTGTGGTAAATGTGCTAATTTTTGCCCTAAGAAAGCATTAGTATTGGAAGATATAAAATGAAGGTGTTAACAATAAAAGAACCTTTTGCTACATTAATTATGCATAAAATTAAACATATTGAAACTAGAAGTTGGAAAACAAATTATAGGGGAGAAATATTTATTCAAGCATCTATATCTAAAATAAAAAAAGAAATATATGAAAGAAAAGAATTAGTTAAGTTATTTGAAAATTTAGATATGCATTATGGTAATATAATTTGTAAAGCTTACTTAAAAGATTGTGTTTATATGGATGATAATTTTATAAATAAAGTAAAATTAAATCATCAAGAATATGTATGTGGACATTATGAAATAGGGAGATATGCTTGGATATTAGATAATATTGAAATAATAAATCCAATTAAAGTAAAAGGTAAATTAGGGATTTGGAATTATGAAGGAGATATAAAATGATAGTAAATTATTCTGATCAAGAAATTATAAAAGGTGAAAAATCAATATTTTTAGCTGGACCTACTCCTCGAGATAAAGATACAATATCTTGGCGAAATGAAGCAATTAAAATACTGAAAAATTTAGGATTTGATGGAATTGTTTATGTTCCAGAATATTCTAGTTGGAAACCAAAAACTGATTATGTAGACCAAGCAATGTGGGAAAGAGTTGGTTTGAGTAATGCTAATATAATTGCTTTTTGGATACCTAGATATCTGCCTAATATGCCAGCTTTTACAACAAATGTCGAATTTGGTTATTGGTTACATAGTGGTAAAGTTATTTATGGTCGACCAAATGATGCTGAAAAAATAAAATATTTAGATTGGTTATATAAATTAGATTATAATAAAGAACCAATTGAATCTTTAGAAGAACTATTAAAAATATGTGTAAAAGAGATAAATAATAATAAAATAAATATCAAAAATGTGATATACTAATTATAGGTGATAATATGAAAGATGTTAATATATTAAAAGATAATGGTGTTAATGTAGAAAAAAGTTTAGAATTATTTGGTGATATGGATACTTATAATGAAACATTAGAAACATTTTTAAATGAAATAGATGAAAAGATAAGTAATATTAAAAAGTATAAAGAAATTGCCGATATGGCTAATTATGCTATATTAGTTCATTCTTTAAAAAGTGATGCTAAATATTTTGGCTTTGATAAATTAGCCGAATTAGCGTATAATCATGAATTAGAAAGTAAAGCCAATCATATTTATTATGTTTATGATAATTTTGATGAATTAATGAATGAAACAGATAGAATACTTAATATTGTAAGACAATATTTCGGTAAAGAAACTATTAAAAAAGAAGAAGTTAGTACTGTTAAAGATAAAACTATTTTAGTAGTTGATGATTCAGAAGTAATCAGTAGTTTTATAAAAAAAATATTTAATAATGAATTTAATGTTGTAGTTGCTAAAGATGGTATGGAAGCTATAAAACAATTAAATAATGATAAATTAGTAGGAATGTTATTAGATTTGAATATGCCGAATGTTAATGGTTTTGTTGTCTTAGAATATATGAAAAGAAATAATTTATTAGAAAAAATACCTGTGGCAATAATAACAGGAGTTGGTAATGATGATATTGTTAAAAAAGCTTTTGAATATAAAATAATTGATGTTTTAAGAAAACCATTTAATGAAAGAGATATTAGAAAAGTCGTTGAAAAAATAATTAATAATTAATATTTAAAAAAATATAGAAGGGAAAATTTATGAAAAACAAATTCGGTTTTACACTTATAGAGTTACTAGCAGTTATAATTATATTAGCCATAGTAGCTCTTATAGCAACCCCAATAATATTAAATGTAGTGGATGATGCTAAAATATCAGCCGGTAAATCTGAAGCGCAAATGATATTAGGTGGGATAAATAATTATTGTGCAACAGAAGATGTGAAAGCTCAAATGGATGAAGATTATGTAAGAATATGTACATCAAGTCTAGATGCAGAAAAAGTAAAAGAAATGGTTAATTTAGGTAATGCAACCATAGAAAGTATCAAATATAATGGTTCAAAATTAACTGAATTAGTAATTGAAAGTAATAATCATACTTTCACATTATGTCCAAGTGGAACATTTGCCATGGATGATGAAAAATGTGAAGGAAGTGTAGGCATATTAACAACAGGCCAAATAAAAGACGTAGTGTTATCAAATTTTCCATATTTGGAAACAAATGGCAATGGATGTGTAACTCCAACAGCTAATAATTATAGTTATATGGGTGGATGTTATTTAAAAAGAAGTAGTTTATCTGGAAAAGATATATTTGTTGCTGGACTAAATGGTGCACCTGGATTGGATTCAATAGATATAATTAATCAAAAATTTTTTGATAGTGAAGGAAATTTTATACCCGATAATTTTGAAAATTGGGCTTTAACAGATGGTGGTATAAAAGAAAGTCAATTAACAAACGCAGGTGTCGATACTGTATTCGAGTTAATTTATCAAACAACTCCAGAAGAATTATTTGCTATGCAACCAATAAGTAATTCACTATGGTATTCCGGATTTTTATGGAGAATAATGGGAATAAATGCTGACGGAACAGTAAGGCTAATAACAGATGAGAATGTAACAGCAATACCATGGGGAGCAAGTAATACTGCTGAAAATTGGGATGGAAGTTATGCCAAAGATTGGTTAAATAATTATTTTTATCCTAGATTAAAAGGAAATAATATAATAAAAGAAGTAACATGGTGTAGTGAAACAACTACTGATGAAAATAGTGCAAGAACAAATTGTGCAAGTAACTTATCAAAAGAAAAAGCTAAAGTAGGATTAATGACATTAGATGAATATAATCTTGCTGGTGGTAGTAGTTCTTATTTAAATATAGGACAGTGGCAATGGACAATGACACCAAATAGTAGTTCTTTAGCTTGGCGCATGAACAGCAATGTTGGCGCCGGCAACAATTCCGTTTCCACCGCGTATGGTCTCCGTGCAGTTATAAATGTCAACTCTGATGTCAGCATTACCGGAGGTAATGGTACTCTAGGAGCAACTTGGAGCAGTCAAGCAGGTCCATATATTTTAAACGAAGATAAAAATGTAGAGATAACAGGAAAATTAAATGAAAAAGCAACAAGTGGTGAATATGTGTTGTTTGCTGGAAGAAAATATCGAGTAGTAGATAAAGATAGTAGTGGAAATACAAAATTAATACTAGATGGATACTATGAAGAAGATGGAAAAATATTTAAAATGAAATATAATGATACAAGTACAAATATATTTTCAACAACAACAGGAATAGGTCAAAAATTAAATGGAGATGTATTAAATTGGCTAACAAATAATAATAATATAGAAAAAGTAAAATTAGTAAATAACTATACATGGTATCAAAATGAATTTGGTTATGGTCAAAGTTATAAAATATCACTAGAAGAAAAAAATCCAACAAGAAGTATTCAAGCAACAGTGGGATTAATAAGAGTGGGAGAAATGTTATCAAGTCAAAGTAGTAGTATATTGACTAAAGAATATACAACAACAAGTAGTTATAATAATGCAAGTCGCTATTGGACCATGACACCATCTACAATTAGTTCTGCAGCTTGGGCGGTGGTTGACAATGGTGATGCCAACCTCAATGCTGTGTCCTTCGCGTCTGGTCTCCGTGCAGTTATAATTGTCAACTCTGATGTCACCATTACCGGAGGTAATGGTACTTGGTCAAGTCCATACAAGATTTAAAATAATAATATGAAAAGAATAAGTACAAACGAAGCAATACACACCTTGCCGATGAAAATGGGCAAGGTGAGGCAATAGGTTTGGGTGTAAGAATATACGTAGTTCTAACGCTTGGAACGTGAACAACAATGGTGATGCCAACAACAATGATGTGTCCAACACGAATGGTCTCCGTGCAGATTCCTCCTAAACTTAATTTATATGATCAAGGTTGTATAAAACAAGAATTAGGAAACAATTCTTATTCCCTAGGTATAAAACCTAAAAATATTGGTGATAATACAACAAGAATAAAAGTGGTTTAGTAAATCACTTTTTCTTTTGCAATATACTTGCTTACTATTTTTTTTTAGTATATAATTATTATTGGTGAATATTATGGATAAAGTGTATGATTATTTATTAAATAATATTAGATTAAAATATGGTGATGCAGTTATAGTAGGTGTATCAGGTGGTCCTGATTCTATGGCATTATTACATATATTAATTAGATTAAAAAAAGCTTTGGATTTACAAATAATATGTGCTCATGTTAATCACAATACTGGAAGAAAAGGACAATTTGAGGAACAAAAGTTTGTAGAAAATTATTGTAAAAATAATAGTGTTATATTTGAAACTATGGTTATTGAAGAGTATGGTGATGATAATTTTCATAATGAAGCAAGAAGTATCAGATATAATTATTTTAGTAAGTTAGCTAAAAAATATAATGCTAAATATGTGTTTACAGCTCACCATGCAGATGATCTAATCGAAACAATTTTAATGAGAATAGTAAGAGGATCTACTTTAAGAGGTTACAGTGGATTTTCAGAAATAGTTAAAATGGATAATTATACAATTATAAGACCATTAATTCATTATACTAAAGATGAAATATATGCTTATTTAAATAAAAATAAAATAAAGTATATGCAAGATTCATCTAATACTAAGGATGTTTATACAAGAAATAGATTTAGAAAATATATTGTTCCTGAGTTTAAAAAAGAAGATAAAAATGTTCATGAAAAATTTTATAAATTTAGTAAAACATTATTAGAATACAATGATTATATTGATAAACAAGTAAGTAAAAAATATAGTAAAATATGTCCTGATAATGTTTTAAATATTGAAGAATTTTTAAAACAAGAAAAATTAATTCAAGAAAAAATAATTTATTTAATGTTAGAAAAAATTTATCAAGATGATTTAATGTTAATAAATGATAAACATTGTGAAATAATTCATAATTTAATTTTATCTAATAAACCTAATGCTACAATTCATTTACCTAATAATATACAAGCTATTAAGTCATATAATACTTTAGAGTTGTGTAAATTAAATTTGAAAAACGATATATATGAAATTCAAATTGAAGAATATTTAAATTTACCTAATGGAAAAAATATAGAGGTAATAAAATCAACAAAATTAGATGATAATAATATATGTCGATTAGATTCAAAATCTATTAAATTACCTTTATATGTTAGAAATCGTCATGATGGAGATAAAATGACTGTTAAAGGAATGTTAGGTAGAAAAAAGATATCAGATATTTTTATAGATTGTAAAATATCAAGTAAAGATAGAGAATTATGGCCAATAGTGTGTGATAGTGATGATAATATAGTATGGTTACCAGGATTAAAAAAATCTAAATTTTGTAAAGAAAAATCTGAAAATTGTGATATAATACTTAAGTATTATTAAAAAGGAGGAAATTATGAATAGAAAAGAAGTAAAAAAAGGATTACTACCATATTTAGTTTTATTTGTAGTAATGCTAGGAATTCTTTATTTCTTTAATTTATCAAATACTAAAGTAAATCAATTTACTTATGATCAATTTATTGATCATATGGATAATAAAGAAATAACAGAAATATCAATTACTCCAAGAAGTAGTGCAGGAGTATATGAAATAAGAGGTAAATTAAATAATTATGGAGAAAACGAAACATTTTATTTAAAAGTACCTTTATCTAATGAAGTAATAGCTAAAATATTAAATGCTGAAGAGGATTATGATTTTAAAATAGCTACTTCATCAGATCCAGATTCAAGTACTTTATTATTATTTTTATTGAATGTTTTACCTACAATTATAATATTAGGCGTTGGATTTTATTTTGTAACTAGACAAATGGGCGCAGCTAACAAGTCAATGGATTTTGGAAGAAGTAAAGCAAGATTAAATGAACAAAATAATAAAGTAACATTTAAGGATGTTGCAGGATTAGATGAAGAAAAAGAAGAAGTTGCTGAGTTAATAGATTTCTTAAAAAATCCTAAGAAATTCCAAAGATTAGGTGCTAGAATTCCTAAAGGAGTTTTATTAGTTGGTCCTCCAGGAACAGGTAAAACATTATTAGCTAAAGCAGTAGCTGGAGAAGCAAATGTACCATTTTATTATATAAGTGGTTCTGAATTTGTTGAATTATTTGTTGGTGTTGGAGCATCTCGTGTAAGAGATATGTTTAAACAAGCTAAACATAATGCACCTTGTTTAATATTTATTGATGAAATAGATGCTGTAGGAAGACAAAGAGGTGCTGGTTTAGGTGGCGGACATGATGAAAGAGAACAAACACTAAATCAATTATTAACTGAAATGGATGGGTTTGGAGCTAATGAAGGAATTATTATAATTGCTGCTACTAATAGACCAGATGTTTTAGATCCAGCATTACTTCGACCAGGTAGATTTGATAGACAAGTCCAAGTTAATTTACCAGATGCTAAAGGAAGAGAAGAAATATTAAATGTTCATGCTAAAGGTAAAACTTTTGCTAAAAATGTTTCTTTAAAAAATATTTCTCAAAGAACAGTTGGATTTAGTGGAGCTGATTTGGAAAATTTACTTAACGAAGCTGCATTATTAGCGGTTAGAAGAAATAAAGAAAGTATAACTATGTTAGAAATAGATGAGGCTCATGATAGAGTATTAATGGGGCCAGCTAAAAAATCTAAAAAATATACTGAAAATGATAAGAAATTAGTAGCTTATCATGAGGCAGGTCATGCAGTTTTAGGTATAAAATTAGATGGTGCTAATGATGTTCAAAAAATAACTATTATTCCACGTGGATATGCTGGTGGATATACAATGATGTTACCTAAAGAAGAAAGATTCACTGCTACTAAACAAGAATTGTTAGAAAGAATTATAGGTTTATTAGGTGGTAGAGTTGCTGAAGAATTAGTGTTTAATGAAATAACTACTGGAGCTCATAATGATTTTGAGCAAGCTACTAAAATAGTAAGATCTATGGTAACTGAGTATGGTATGAGTTCATTAGGACCACTCCAATTAGAACAACAAGAAGGTAGTGTATTTTTAGGAAGAGATTATAATAAATCACGTAATTTTTCTGGTCAAGTTGCATATGAAATAGATCAAGAAATGCGTAAAATTATGGATGAATGTTATAAAAAAGCAACACAATTGATTAAAGAAAATAGAGATTTACTTGACTTAATAGCTAATACTTTAATTACTAAAGAAACATTAACTAAAGAAGAAATTGATTATTTAGTAGAACATAAATGTTTACCAAGTGAAGAAGAAGAAACTTTAGAAGAATTAAAAGAAAAAGCTAAAGAATTAAAAATCAAAGGTTATACTAAAATGACTGAAGAAGAGTTAAAAAACGCTATTGACAAAACTAAAGAATAAAATCTTTAGTTTTTATATGCTTAAATTAACATTTTTATTTTTTTTATCATTATTTACTATCTAATTAGATTAAAATGTGATAAAATAGTATTTGTAGAAATATGGTGATGTTATGGGTAGAGTTATAGCTTTAGTTAATCAAAAAGGTGGTGTTGGTAAAACTACCACTAGTATAAATTTGTCTGCATCTTTAGGTGTATTAGGTAAAAAAGTATTATTAGTTGATTTGGATAGCCAAGGTAATAGTACAACAGGTGTAGGTGTAAGTAAAAGTTCTCATGAAAAAACAGTTTACGATTTAATAGTTGATAGAGCTACATTAGATGAAGTTATAATTAAAACGAAATTTAAAAATTTATATATAATTCCTGCATCAATTAATTTAGCAGGGGCTGATATTGAATTAATGGAAAGAAGTAGAGTTGATCATAGTTTCAATAAATCAAGTCAATTGAAAAAATATTTAGATGTTGCAAAAGAAAAATTTGATTACATTATTATTGATTGTCCACCTTCTTTAGGTATTTTAACTACTAATGCTTTAGCTGCTGCTAATAGTGTAATAATACCTGTGCAATGTGAATTTTTTGCCTTAGAAGGAATAACACAATTGCTTCAATCTATTTTATTTATTCAAAAGGATTTGAATCCTAATTTGAATATTGAAGGTGTACTATTAACTATGTTAGATAGTAGAACAATTTTAGGATTAGAAGTAGTAGAAGAAATAAAAGCGTATTTTAAGGAAAAAGTATATGATACAATTATACCTAGATTGATTAAAATATCGGAGGCTCCAAGTCATGGAAAACCAATATTAGCATATGATCCTAAAAATAGAGGAACAATGGCTTATTTAAATTTAGCTAAAGAGGTGATTGATCACGATGGAAAATAGAAAAAGAGCTTTAGGTAGAGGATTAGAACAACTATTTAATAGTGAAAACTTAGATTTCGAAAATTTTGAAAAACAAATATACGAAACAACGCCAAAAGATGAAATAATTGAACTTAATTTAGATGAGATAAGACCAAATCCTCATCAACCAAGAAAAATATTTAAAGAAGAGGCATTAAATGAATTAGCTGAGTCAATTAAAAAGAATGGTGTTTTTCAACCAATTATAGTAAAGAAAAGCATTAAAGGTTATGATTTAGTTGCTGGTGAAAGAAGATTTAGAGCATCAAAAATAGCTGGAAAACAAACAATACCTGCTATTATTAGAGATTTTTCTGAAGAGCAAATGATTGAAATTGCATTATTAGAAAATTTACAAAGAGAAAATTTAAATGTAATTGAAGAAGCTTTAGCTTATAAAACAATGATTGAAAAATTAAACTTAACACAAGAAGAATTAAGTGCTAAAGTAAGCAAAAGTAGAAGTCATATTACTAACATATTAGGTTTATTAAGACTTCCTAATGAAATTCAAAAAATGTTAATAAATAATGAATTAACTATGGGGCATGCTAGAGTTTTGAGTAAATTAGAAAGTGAAGAAAAAATGTTAGAATATGCTAAAATGATTATAGAGAATAAATTACCTGTTCGTGAAACTGAACAAATTACCAATAATGAAGAAAGAAAAGTAAAAATTAAAAAACATGTTAAAGAAGAAAATAATGAGTTTAAATATGTTGAAGATTTATTAAGAGATAAATTAGATACAAAAATAAAAGTAAAAGATAAAAAAGTTATTATATCATTTACTAATATAGCTGATTTAAATAGAATTTTAGAAATATTAAATGTTAGAGAGTGATAAAATGGAAAAAATATTTTTAGAGTCCCCAACTATAAGTAGAAAATCTGAAGCTTTAGCATTTTTAAAAGAGCATGTAGAATATGGTTCAGAAATAAATGGTACAGGTGGTATGGATGATTGTTTGTATGGTACAACATACGAACAATGGCTTTTAGAAGTCGAACAAAGAAATAACCCAGAATATTGTGAAAAAATAAAAAAGCCACTATCAAAAACATTTTTTGTTATAAGAAAAGAGGATAACAGAATAATTGGCATGATAAATATTAGATACAAGTTGTCGGATGAATATATAAGTAATGGCTATTCTCATATTGGCTATGATATAAGGCCAACTGAGAGAAGAAAAGGATATGCTAAAGCAAGTCTATTTTTAGCACTAAAGGAAGCAAAAATATTAGGTGAAGAGAGAGTATTATTAGAATGTACAGTAGATAATACTGGTTCTAATAAAACAATTTTGGCATTAGGTGGCGTGCTTGAAAAAACAGAATTAGATAATTATGATAATACTATGACAAATTATTATTGGATTAATATTGATGAATCGTTAGATAAACACTTTGATATTTATAACCAATATTTGTTTGATAATAGTTATAAAAATAGGAAGTGATAAAATGGAAGATTTTTTTAATAATTTGTTAAATGTTAAAATTGTTGGACCAATTATAACTATTTTAATTATGTTTATTTTTTATAAATTAGTAAAAAGAATAATTAAAAAAATATTTAATTTTAAAACTAAAAAAATTAAACATAAAAAACAAATTACTTTAATGAATTTTTTTATTAATCTAGCAAGAGTTATTTGTTTGATAATTGCTATTTTAATTATTTTAGAAATATATGGTATTAAAACAAGTATGATTGTTGCGTCTTTAGGAGCTGTTACTGTTGTAGTTGGATTAGCGTTTCAAGATATTTTAAAAGATTTTATTGCCGGATTTTCATTTATATTTGAAGATAGCTATAATGTGGGTGATTGGGTAACAATTAATGGATTTAAAGGTGAAGTAGTAAGTATTGGGATGAAAACAACTAGAATAAGAGCTTATGAAGGAGAAATATTAATTATTAATAATGGCTCAATTACGCAAGTTATTAATCATACTGCGGCTAATTCTTTAGCAATAGTTGATGTAAATGTTTCTTATGATTCTGATATTGATAAAGTAGAAAAAGTATTAAATGAATTGTGTGAAGAATTAAAATATTCTATAAAAAATTTAAAAGGTGATATTACTTTATTAGGTATTGAAAAATTGGGTGATAGTGCTATAACATTTAGATTAACTGCAGAAGTTGAAGCGGGAACTCAATATACAGTTCAAAGACAAATTAGAAAAGCAGTTAAATTAAAACTAGATAAAAATAAAATTGAAATACCTTATAATCAGTTGGTGGTACATAATGAAAGAGTATAAATTAGGAAGTATTGTTATTATGAAAAAAGATCATCCATGTGGTACTAATGAATTTGAAATAGTAAGAGTTGGAGCAGATATAAAAATTAAATGTTGTAATTGCGGTAGGATGATTATGTTACCAAGAATTGAATTTAATAAAAAATTAAAAAAAGTAAAAGTTTTATAGGAGGCAATATGCAAAAGAAAAAGTCTTTATCCCCTATTATAACAATGATAATAATTATAGTTTTTGTTGTTATTTTAAGTAGTTTATTAGCATTTATTAATTTTGATGGAACAGGAACAATAATATCTAATGGTATTTTAGAAACATCAATTGTAGTTGTTAAAAATATTTTATCTAAAGAAGGTTTAATTTACTTTTTTAGTAATGTTATAACTAATTTTAGTTTATTAGAACCTTTTGTATTGATAATTTTATCTTTAATGGCGGTTGGAGTTGCTAAAGAAAGCGGTTTTTTAAAACATTTATTTAATCCTTTAAAAAATGTTAAATTTAATGTATTAACTTTTATAGTTATATTTATAAGTGTTATATCAACTATCATTGGAGATTATAGTTATATTATTTTATTGCCATTGATAGCTATTTTATATCAATATAATAACAAGAGTCCTATTTTAGGAATTTTAACTGTTTTTTTAGGAATTACTTTAGGTTATGGTACAGGAATATTTTATAACTATAATGATTATGCTTTAAGTGTATTAACTCAAGCAGCCGCTGTTATTGATGTCGATCCATCATATAGGTTTAATTTATATTCAAATATATATATAATGATTGTTAGTACTATAGCAATAAGCTTTTTAATTACTTTTTTAATTAATAAATATTTAAGTAAAAAAATCACAATAAATACTAAATATGAAGATGAAATAGTAATCTCAAATAAAGCTTTTATATTTTCAATAATTGGGTTAATTATTACAATTATTCCTATTGTAATAATGTTATTACCTAATGGAATATTATTAGATAACACTCAGTCTCATTATGTTGCTAAAGTGTTTGGAAATAATTCACCATTTAATATATCTTTTATGTATTTATTTTTAGTTGTTTTAACTATAACTAGTTTAATATATGGTGTTATAAGTAAAAACTTTAAAAATAATCATGATTTTGGATGGTCTTTTACAAAAGAAATTAATAATATTGGATATTTATTTGTTTTAATGTTTTTATCATCAATTTTAATTAGTATTGTTAATTGGACAAATTTAGGAACTGTAATTGCAAATAATTTAATTTATATAATAAGTTTATTTGATTTTACCGGAATTCCTTTGATAATTATTACATTTATATTTATTATTTTAATGAGTATTTTAATACCTGGAAGTTTAGAAAAGTGGGCTTTGATTTCCCCTGTTTTAGTTCCCCTATTTATGAGAGGTAATTTAACACCTGATTTTGCGCAATTTGTATTTAAAGCAGCTGATAGTATAGGTAAAATAATTACACCATTATTTGTTTATTTTATTGTTATGTTGGGATTTGTGCAAAAATATAATAAAAATGAAAATAAAGTTACATTATTTAATACTGTTAAATTAATATGGCCAATTATTATTACAATGATTATATTCTGGTTATTGATATTAATTATTTGGTATATAGCAGGACTACCATTAGGGATTGATACTTTAGCTACTATGTAAATTCAAGTTTAAAATACTTGAATTTTTATTAATAAATATGCAATATTGTAAAATATACAATAAAAAGATTCAGGATAAAAACATGAAAAAGATTTAAAATAGTTAAAAATCCTAAATAATAAAAGGAAATTAACTATTTTTTTGACAAAAAATTTAATTCGCAAGAATATTGAAAAATCTTAAAATCTCATTTTCATAATCCAAAGATAACCAAAATCTAATTCTTTTAAGACTTCTGTTGTATATTCTTTTGACATCATTGAGAAAAGCAAGACTAAGTTTTTTTAATATTTGCAAGTTAAAAAGAGCATTTTTATCCATAGTAGAATTATCGTCTTGTTTAAACGTAAAATCTAAATGCCAATGTAATTTATTTTCTACACTCCAATGTTGTCTAATTGCTTTAGAAAATGTATCAATATCATTATATAAACTAGATATATAATATCTTAGTTCGACAGATTTAATACCATTTTTATCTATAGTTTTTTTAACAAGTCCAAAAGATTTTAATCCTTTCCAGTTTTTATAATCGTGATACCAAGAAATATCTTCAGTTTGAAAGTATTCATAAGTTATGATAGAAGAATGAGATTTTTCGATTTGAATAGCATAAGAATTTTTTAATCCTTGAGCCTTAATAATATCTAATTGTTTATCATTAAAATATAAAACCAAATCATTATAAAAATTTTCTTGATTTAATTTAATCGGTACAACATAATCACCTTTAAGATCATAAACCATTTTAACGTTGTTTTTTTGAGTGTTTAAAGCATCCCAAGTAATAATATTGCCTTTAACATTTATCTTTTCTAAAATTTTAGGAATAGTAGGAATTTCATTAGTTTTATCTTCAATTTTTTCACTCGCAACACATAACCCCAAGTTGTTTGAATAAACATTTAAGACATTTAAAGCTTTAACTTTATCTCTTATTTCATTTTCATTTCTTTTGCTACCATTATCAACTTTACCATCAATATTCATAATATCTCTTTTGCTCGAAAAAAGCTTTAAGACATCTTGGGCAAATAAAACACAAATGTTTTCTAGTTCATCAGGCTTAATAATGGAAAAAACTCTTTTATATGTTATAGCAGAAGGAATACCACCAGTAAGCATTAAGAAATTTTTTAACCAATCTTTTTTTAATACAGCAAAATCGTGAATTTCTTCCCAATCGTTACAATTACCAAGAATAGCCAAAAAACTTACAACAACAATGTCCCAAATTTTATATTTAATTTTACCTTTTTGTCTTTTATCAGATAACTCTTTAACTTTATTTTTAAACTCTTTTAATGCATCAAAATTTAATTGTTCAATATCAACTTTATATTTATTTAAAAGTTTTAAATTTAATTCAGATTTAGTTAATTTTTCTTTTTTCATACATAACACCTAATAATATTTTACAGGTATTTTACTAATTATGCATTAAAAATTTTTATATTTTTATTAAAAATTATCGATTTTTCCTTTATAAATAAATATTGTCAATATTTATTTATATTTTTTTCGTGTTTTTATCCTG
>CALVIQ010000039.1 GCA_944331815.1 uncultured Bacilli bacterium | reverse complement strand
TTGACCCAAATTATTTTGAATTACAAGAAACTATGACTGATGATGATTTTGAAAAACCATTATTTACTGTACCAGATGGTATAACTAAAACAAGAGTATATGTTTGGATTGAAGGACAAGATATTGACAGTCTAGAAACAGATTCTGATGGTGCTGAAATATATATTTCATTAAATTTCTTAAAAGATACACAAGGATATGAATAGGGGAAAAGGTGATAAGATGAAAAGGGAAGAAAAAGTAGATTTCGATTTATCTACACTAACTTTAAAAGAACTAATAGAAGTTTATCAAAATATTACAGATTTTTTGCAATTTTTAGTTGAAAGTAAAATAGAGTTAGAAGAGGAAAATGAAGATGAATAATTTTTTAGAATTTATAAATAAAGATATTGAAGCAAAAAAAACATTAATTTCCACTATGCCTACTAAAACTAAAACAAACAAAAAGAAATTTAATGAAACAATTGATAACATAATTGAAAGATATGACGAATATAAAACTAGCACTAGAAATTATTTAATTGCTAAAGCTAAAAGTTTTGAAGTTAAGGAATCAACTGATATAGATAAATTAACTGAAAAATTAGAAACTTTAGAAAATGTTAAATTTCTTTTAAATCCGACTAATACATATGTCGAAAAAATGTGTTTTGATGATTTACTATATCAAATTAATAATTATGATACATTTAATTTTAAATCTTTAAATGAAATAATAAATGGTTTATTAGATAAATTTGAACAAGCAGGTATTCATTTAGAAAGTGATGATTTTAATTATACTTGTTATGTTCATGAATATATGACCGCTTTTTTAGAAGTAAGAAATAGAAAATTAAGTAGTTATGATAAAGTATCAGAAATTTTTGAACAAATTTATTGGGTAAATCCTGAACTTATTCAACATATAGAGTTAAATTTTAGAAAATTAATTAAGAAAAATAGTCGTAAATTTAATAATTATATTTTAACATTACAAAAAGAAGTGATGGAGAAAAATAAAATTAGAGATTATGCTCATTGTTTAGAAAAATTACAAGATGCTTATATTGATTTAAATTTAGCTAGTAAAGAAACTATTAGTGATATAATAGCTATGGCTAAAACTAAAGAACTAGATATTGAACAATATTTAAGCGATAGTAAAGGACGCAAAATGGCATTTGATTCTTTAATTCCAGAAGTTACTGATGTTGATAAAGTAGCGCCAGCTTTAGAAAAATTAAAATTAAATATTTTAGAATATCAAAATTATTTAGAATTTTATCCGATGTTCAAATATTTTAAAGATGAATATGAAAAATTATTAACTACTGATAAAAAAGAGTATAAAGGTTTAAAAACTATTATTGATCAAATTGAGACTAAAGAAAATGAATTAGAAAAATTGAATAAAAAAATCTTTAGTGGTCGACCAGGACTATTTGAATTTAGATCAGATAGCGCTTTAAAACAATTAAAATTACAATCAGTTTTAAAAGCTAAAGAATTATATGAGTTATATAAAACTTATGATGTTGAATATTTTAAAGATAAGGTAATGATGATATTAAATGATACATTGACTATATCTGATGTTTTAAATTTATATTATAGTTTTGATTATTTCAAAAAGTTAACTATTCAAAAAGTTTATAATATAACTGATTATGATGAAATTATTAAATATAGCGATAATTTTGATTTGTTTGCAATGAATCCAACTAATATTATTATTACTGGTGTACCTATATTTTCTAGTAATAATATTGCTAAAACAATTAGTAATAAATATCGATTAAATAGTATTAATATTAGTGAAGATGATTTAAATGAAGATAATCTTAAAAGTTTACTTAATAAAATATTATTAATATTAAGAGTAAATAAAATAGAAAAAAGTGAAACAACAATTGAAAAGATTTGGTTTATTGTGCAAGTTGAAAAAATTGTTGCTAAAGAAATTAAAGAGAATGATTAAACATTCTTTTTTTTGATTTTTGGTATTGTAAAAAAATGTCGAATATGGTAGAATTATATATAGTAAGAAAAGAGTCGAAGATAGGGTTGATATAGTATGGTAAATAAAGGTAAAATTTTAGAAAAAGTTGCCAATATCGGTTTAAATATATTGATTTTTATTTTTGGAATAGTTTTACTAATTTCTATATATAACAATATCCAAGTCAAATTATTAGGTAATGATTACTCTAGTTTTTTTGGCTATTCTGTATTTGAAGTGCAGACAGGAAGTATGGGAGAAGCAGTTGAACCTGGCGATTGGATTGTTGTTAAGTATTCTAAAAATATAAAATTAGATGATATTATTACATTTAAACAAGATGGTGAATTTATAACTCATAGAGTTATTGAAGCATACCAAGGTACTTATGTAACGAAAGGTGATGCTAATGATGCTAAGGATGATCCAATTACACAAGAACAAATAGTTGGAAAAGTTGTTAAAGTATTACCTGCTTTTGGTATATTTAAAAAAACAATATTTAATCCTTATGTTTTAGTTGCAATTATTATTACAGTTTATTTAGTAACATTAACAATTAAGAAGAATAAGAAGGAAAAAGATATGAAAAAGTTTGATGTATTTATGGCAAATGTGGTTAAAAAAATAAAAATATTTATAAAAAATATTATTAAATTAATTAAAAAGAATAATAAAAAAGTAGTTAATGATGAATATATTAAAGAAAAATTAGAACCAGAAAAAATTCAAAATAATATAAAAGAAGAAGTTGAAGAAGTAAAAGTTACTAAAGTTGAAGAGGTAAAAAATGACCAAATTGATGAAACAATTACTGATTTAAAGCCTTTAGAAGCTGAAGATTTAGATAAAACTATGTATTTTAGAATGATTCAAGTTGATAAGGATGAAATTGAAAATGCTTATGCCAAAAAAATTGAAATTGAAGAAGAACAACCAGTTGTTGTAGAAAAAGAAGAAGAACCTAAAGTTGATGAAGTTGAATTAAAATTAGAAATGTTACAAAACAAAAAGAAAAAATTCAAAAATATAATTGAAAAAATTATGTTTATGAAAGAAGAAGAAATAAAGGAAATTATTGAAGTTTTAAACAATGATGAATCTTTAAAAACTAATGAAGCAACAATTAGAGAAAACTTCTTAAAAGTATATATTGATGGTAAATATTATAATTATTGCGGAGATGTCAATGTTGAATATAATGGCCGTAATATGAATACTAGAATTGAAAATGCATTAAAAGAATCAGCTGAAAAGATGATTAAAGCATATAAAGGTACTGATAATAAATATAGCGAGAAGGTTAAAAAATACACTAATATATTTACTTTGATTATGCATTTAGAACACACATATTTAGTTATAGATGATACTAAAATAAAAAAACAAACTTATAAAAATAAGATGGTTAAATTAATTGGAACTGAAGTTGATCCAAAAACAATGAATACTATGATTAGTAGTATATTAAAAATTCAAAAAACTTATAAATCAGTTGTTAAAGAAGCAATTGAAAAATTAGAAACAAGTTTATTTGAATTGAATTATAATAATTTATCAATAAAAAATGCTTATGCCGTTGAATTAAATCATAATATCAATTTTAGTAAAGTATATAGTGATTATATTGTAGATAAAACATATTATGATGGCATTGTTGCTGAAGACAAAATAGAAGTTTTATTAACATTATTATTGGTACAAGTTGTTAAAGATATGTTGAATGCTGATTTTAATAAAAAATATATATTCTATATACCAGAAAGTTTATATACTAAATCTAATAAGTTAGATAAAATATTTAATTTGTTTGGTGATGAATATGCTAAAAATAATATTATTGTTTTAGCGCAATATGAAGAATTATCAAAGAATAAAAAGGTTATAAAATCATTAATTAAAGATGGATATAGATTTGCCGTTGATTTACAAACTTCAGCAGTTAAAGCAAAAGATCAAGGAATTGTTGAAGCAATGGAATACATATTTATCGATAAAAGAGTAAAAGGGAAAATGTTTGAATCAATTGATGTTTTATCATCAATTAAAGAAGAATTACACAATAAAATTGCTTATGATGATATAGCAAGTAAAATAGGAAGTTATTGGGGAGAGTAGTTTATGAATACATTTTTAAGATTTTTTTACGAATTTATATCTATCTTTTTTGATGGATTGTTTAATGCCTTTAAAGGATTTATTAATGGTATTAAACAAATGTTTAGTTTTAGTGATTACGCTAAAATAATTGAAAGTTATAAAGACAGTTTTAATGGCAATGAAAAAGTATTCGTTGTTATGTGTGTTGTTTGCTTAATAATAATTGTCTTATTAATAGCATTATTGATTTTCTTACTAGTTAAAAAAATAATAAGAAAATTAAATAATAATTTAAGTAAAGATGAATTGTTAACTGAGATTGGTAATTTAAATGATCAAGTTAGAAAGTTAATGAAAGAAAGAGAAGAATTAATGGCTATGAAAGTTTCTCAATTAGGAATTAATCCTGAAGAAGAAACTGAAGAAAACAAAGAAGAGGAAAAACCTGAAGAAGATGAAGCTATTAAAGGAATTAGATTTCCTAAATTGGTGGCTATTGATGAACAATTTGAAGGTTATAAAATTAAAAAATATGAAAATGATACAACTTTAGCACAATTAATTGATGATTTTAGATGTTTTGCAGCTAGTCAATTACATTTATATTATGATTTTTCAATTTTAAGACCTTTCTTTGGTGGTTTAGCTTGTGGTAAGTTAATTATTTTACAAGGTATCTCTGGTACAGGTAAAACTTCCTTAGCGTATGCTTGGGGAAAATTTATGGGAATGGATGCTTGTGTATCTTCTGTTGAACCATCTTGGAGAGATAAATCAGATTTCTTAGGATATTTTAATGAATTTACAAAAAAGTTCAATGAAACTAAAGCTTTAGGTGAAATATATGCTGCTTCATTTGATGATGATGTTCATACCATTATTTTAGATGAAATGAACTTAGCTCGTGTTGAATATTATTTTGCAGATCTATTATCAATTCTTGAAATGCCTAGTCGTGATGAATGGTTAGTAGATTTAGTACCTAGTGCTTGGCCAGATGATCCTAAAAAATTAATTAAAGGAAAAATTAAATTACCAGGAAATCTTTGGTATATTGGTACTATTAATAATGATGATTCAACATTTATGGTTACTGATAAAGTATATGATAGAGCAATGCCTATTGATATTAATACTAAAGTAGATCCATTTAAATGTCGTGAACAAGATGTAGTAAAAATTAATTCAAGTTATTTAGATAGTTTGTTTGCTGATGCGGTTGAAAAATATCCATTATCTGATAAAGGATTAAATTATGTTGGAGAAATAGATGATTACGTTATTGAACATTTTAGAATTGCTTTTGGTAATCGTATTATGAAACAATTAGGAGTATTTACTCCTGTTTATGTAGCATGTGGTGGTAAAGAAATAGAAGCTATTGATTACTTTATTGCTAAAAAAATATTAAGGAAATTTGATCAATTAAGTGTTGCTTTATTAAGAGATGAAATTGATCCATTTATTTCTTATTTGAATAAAAAATTCGGTAAAGATGTAATGAAAGAATGTATTGCATATTTACAAAATCTTAAGAAAAGCATATAGTTAGGGGTTGATATTATATGGACAATTTTAAATGTGAAGTTGAAAAAGAAGTAAAAGATAGAACTGATATATTTTTAAAAAAATTGGGTTCTGAGATGTTTTTTAAATCTGATTATGAAGGTAATTTAGTATCTTTTGATTGGGTTGATGTAATAGAAGATGCTTGTCCATATATTGATATTATTGTAAGACAACCTAAAATCGCACTTATTAGAGAAGAAAATACTGTTAAAATAGAAAAATCAAAAAAAATTACTGTGGCAAGTATTAAAGATTTAAGTAAACATACTGAATATATTAATAAAGTTGATAAGAAAACAAAAAGTGTTGAACCAAAAAAAATATTAGATGTTAGAAATGAAGAAACCTATAATATATATGAAAATAGGTTTCTCTACACTCTAATAGATTCATTATTAAAATTTGTTTTAGAAAAAGAGGAATTACTTAATAATTTTGAATTAAGTGATGATAAAGTATTAGAGTATTCAGCAAAAACAGTAACAGATTTTGAAAAAATAGATATTGAATTAAAAGTCACATCAGAAACTTTACCAACTGCTAAAGTTGATAAAAAAATTAAAGATGAAATAAAAAAAATTAAAGCTAGAATTAAACGAATTAAAGAATATATTTCTAGTTGGCAAAGAAGTGAAATGTATAAAGCTTTAGATAAAGCACATGTATCATTCATAAAGCCACCAATTAAGAAAACTAATATCATTTTAAAGAATCCAAATTTCAGAATAGCAGTTAAACTATGGGAATATTTATTAAAATTTGAAGATGATGAGGATACAAAAGAAAATGATACTGATAATGGTAATGATGTATTAAAAGGATTTTTGGATCATTCATTCTTAATAGATTATTTAGTTTTAGATTCTTTAGTACCTTCTAAAAGAGAACAAAAGAAAAAAATGGCTAAAAACGCAGTTTTATTGTTAAAAGAAGAAATTAGAAGAATTGTTGATTTATTATTAAGTGCTGGTATAGAAATAACCGATGAAGAATTATTAAATATGATTGCTAAAGAAATAAAAAAAGATAAGAGTGAACGATTAGTTGGTATAGATGATGTTAAGAAAAAATTTAAAAATGCGATGGAAGAATACTTAGAAAGGGCACAAGAATACTTGTAGTGGTTAATATGAATAATAAAGCTTTTAAAATAATTAAAACAATTTTAAATATATTTGTTGCAATATTTATTATTTTATTTTTGTTAGTAGTTGCTTTACAAAGATTTAGTAATAATAAAATATCATTTTTAAGTTTTAGAATGTTTACGGTTGTATCTGGAAGTATGGATCCAAAATATAAAATAGGTGATGTTTTAATTGCTAAAGAAATTGATCCTTCTAAAATTAAAATAGGTGATGCAATTTCATATTTAGGTAAGCAAGGTACTTTAGCTGGAAAAGTTGTAACTCATGAAGTTATTAATATTGAACAAGATGAAGATGGAAAATACATTTTTCATACACAAGGTATTGCAAACGATGCACCGGATCCAATAGTTTATGAGAGTCAAGTTTATGGTAAAATTATTTATAAACCTATAATATTATCATTTATATATAAAATAGTTGCTACAAAATTTGGAATGTTTTTTCTAATATTTATACCACTTTTATATATAATTGGTTCTGAAATACTTATGACAATGTTAGAAAAAGAAGAAAAAAGAAGAAAAAAAGCGTAAAAGAAAAGGAGTTGTAACAGTGGAAAGAAAACATAAATTATATTTGAAATTAAATTTGATGTCGCTATTTTTTGTTGCAATTTCTTTTGTTTCTATTACTTTAGCTTGGTTTGCTTATAGTGGTTTATCAAGCGCTACTGTTGATGTTGATATTAAAGCTTGGAACATTGAATTTAAAAATGGTGAACAAGTTGTTTCAAATGAAATTGTTATTTCATTATCGGATATTCATCCTGGTATGGATACTGAATTAAAAGATGTTGATATATCTAATTTAGGGGATTCTGATGCTCAAATTAGTTATAATATTAAGTCAGTTAGAGTTTTAAATGAAGTTTTAAATAATAATTCTAATGATGAATTAATTGATAAATTATCTCATGATTATCCATTTCATATTAATATGAGTTTAGATAAAGACTATGCTTTAGCCCATGGTGATAGTGGTAAGTTTAATGTTTCTATATCATGGCCACTTGATTCTAATAATGATGAATTAGATAGTGAATGGGGAAATAAAGCATATCAGTTTTATATGGAAGAACAACAAAAAAAACAAAATGATCCTGATTACAAAATAAGATCTTCTTTAGAAGTTGTTATCGAAATAAAAGCAGAACAAATGATGATTACTAACGAAACATCTGACATTAATTATAATTTGGGTGATATTGTTTTGTATGATGTTGTTAATAATAAAGTTTGTGATCAAGTTAGTGCTTTTTGTTTAAAAACTTATGTAATTGATTCAAGAAATAAAGTAGGAGATACTACAGTTAAGTTATTGCCAGATTTAAATAATGGTTTTGATATAAGTACATATGAAAATTACACTACTACTCTAAATGAAATAACGAAAAATTGGAAAGTTACATCTAAATCATTAAATATGAGTGATATATTGTCAGTTATTTCTAAAGATGTTAATAATTCTGTTTTAGTAAGAAATAATTTATCTGATGTTATAATTGGAAATTTAAATTACCAAGATAGATTAAATACTGAATTAAATTATGCAATAAATAATAATGGATATTATAAATTTAATAATTCTAAATTTAGTTATTTAACTTCGAATAGTTGTTATTGGATTAATAATGAATATAATGATGGTGCATTTCAATATCAAAAAATTGATGATAATAATTCAAAATATTATAAAGGTTTAATGACTGACAGTTGTAAAGTTGTGCCTGTTATTATAGTATCAAAATCTAGTTTAATTTAAAAATATGTTTTGTTAACATATTTTTATTTTTATTTGTATTTGTATTTTTATTTGTAACATATTTTTATTTGTAACTTTTTAATTAAAAAGTCAAGTGCAACTTTTTATGAATAAACTATATATTGTCTATATGATGTTTTATGCCGAGAAAACTTTTGACTTTATAATTTTATTTGTTACCTTGTTGGAGTTTAATTACTGA
>CALVIQ010000038.1 GCA_944331815.1 uncultured Bacilli bacterium | reverse complement strand
TAACTTTCTTTTATAGATATATGAAACCATTAATTGAACATGGTAAATTATATATTGCTATGCCACCTTTATATAAATTATTTAATGGTAAAACAATTTATTATGCATGGACTGATGAAGAAAGAAAAGAAATATTAGAAAAATCAAAAGTTAAATTAGAAACTCAAAGATACAAAGGTTTAGGAGAAATGAATGCTGATCAATTATGGGAGACAACAATGAATCCAGATACTAGAAGTTTAGTTAAAATTAATATAACTGATGTTGCCTTAGCCGAAAAAAGAGTAAGCATTTTAATGGGAGATAAAGTAGAACCAAGAAAAGAATGGATAGAAGAAAATGTTGATTTTACTTTACAGGACGATTATCGAAAATGAGATATGAAATATTAAAAAGATTTTTAGATATAATTTTATCTATAATATTTATTATACTAACTTTTCCATTTATGTTGTTAATTTTAATAATTACATTTTTAGATATTGGTTTACCATTAATTGATATAAGAATTCCTAGAGAAGGAAAAAATAAAAAACCATTTTACATGTATAAAATAAGAACTAGAATATATGATAAAGATGGTAGTAGTCATTATAGTAAAATAAGTAAATTTATAGATGAAACTGGTTTAAATGAATTACCACAATTTTATAATGTTTTAAAAGGAGATATGTCCATTATAGGCCCTAGAGCATTTATATGTGGTGAAAAATTACCAGAAGGAAAAATAAGTCCTAAGAGATATTTAGTAAAACCAGGAATTATAAGTTTAGCACAAGTTTATGGTGGAAGAAAATTAAGTTATAAAGACACTTTAAAATGTGATATAGAATATTATGATAATTTTAGTTTATTATTTGATATTAAAATATTTTTTAAATCATTAAAAACAATAATCAATAGAATATTAGGTAGGTGAGTTATGCAAGATGTTTTAAAAAGAATATATGATTATTCACTAGAAGATATAATGGGAGAAAGATTTGGAAGATACTCTAAAACAATTATTCAAGATAGAGCGTTACCAGATGTAAGAGATGGATTAAAACCAGTTCAAAGAAGAATATTATATACAATGTATCAAGGAAGAAATACTTATGATAAACCATATCGTAAATCTGCTAAAACAGTAGGAGATGTTATGGGACAATACCATCCACATGGTGATTCTAGTATATATGAAGCAATGGTAAGAATGAGTCAATGGTGGAAACAAAATACACCATATATCGATATGCATGGTAATAATGGATCAATGGATGGTGATAGTCCAGCTGCTTACCGTTATACAGAAGCAAGATTATCTAAAATAAGTAATGAATTGTTAAAGGACATAAATAAAGATACTGTTATAATGACTTATAATTATGATGATACATTATTTGAACCAACTGTATTACCTGCTAAATTTCCTAACCTTTTAGTAAATGGATCTAATGGTATATCAGCAGGGTATGCAACTAATATCCCACCTCATAATTTAGGTGAAATAATTGATGCAACAATTAAAAGAATCGATAGTCCTAATTGTTATTTAGATACAATTCTAGATATAGTAAAAGGTCCAGATTTTCCAACAGGTGGTATTGCTTGTGGAAAACAAGGAATAGTTGATGCTTTTACAACAGGACGTGGTAAAGTAATAGTAAAATCAAAGTATGAAATTGTAAAGAATAAAGGTAAAGATCAAATAGTAATTACAGAAATACCTTTTGATGTTAATAAAGCAGCTTTGGTGAAAAAAATAGATGAAATTAGAATTGATAAAAAAGTTGAAGGAATACAAGAAGTAAGAGATGAATCAGATTTAGAAAATCCTGAAACAATTGTTATTGATTTAAAAAAAGATGCTAATAGTGAATTAATAATAAATTACTTATTAAAAAATACTGATTTGCAAATATCTTTCAACTATAATATGGTTGCTATTGTAAATAATAGACCAATGACATTGGGAATATTACAAATATTAGATGCTTATATAGCTCATCAAAAAGAAGTTATTTTAAAAAGAACTAAATTTGATTTAGATCATGCTTTAGCAGAAATGCATATAGTAGAAGGTTTAATTAAAGCTTTATCAATTTTAGATGAAGTTATTAAAACAATAAGAAGTTCTAAAAACAAAAGTGATGCTAAAGACAATTTAGTAAAGGAATATGCTTTTACTGAAAAACAAGCTGAAGCTATTGTTATGTTACAGTTATATAAATTAACTAATACTGATGTTACAGAATTATTAGAAAGAAAAGATAATTTAAAATTAATGATTGAATTTTTAGAAAGCATCTTAAATGACGAAAGTAAATTAAAAACAGTTATGAAAGATGAGTTACGAAGTATTAAAAAAGAATATGCTACCGAAAGAAAAACTATTATAGTAGATGAAGTAGAGGATATCAAAATCGATACTACATCAATGATTCCTAAAGAAGATTGTATAGTAGTAGTTACTAAACAAGGATATGTAAAAAGAGTTTCTTTAAGAAGTTATAATGCTAATGATGGTGAAACATTATTAAAAGAAAATGATTATATTATTGGATTATATCAAATGAATACTTTAGATACAGTATTGATATTTACTGATTTTGGTAATTATTTATATGTACCTATCTATGAATTGCCAGATTTAAAATGGAAAGAATTAGGAAAACATATAAGTAATATTATTAAATTAAATAGTGAAGAAAATGTTATAAATAGTATTCCAGTTTATGATTTTAATGAAAATAAATATGTAACTTTATTTAGTAAAGATGGATTAGTTAAACGAACTAAATTAAATGAATTTAAAGTAACTAGATATTCAAAACCAATGTGTTGTATGAAATTAAAAGGTAATGATAAATTAGTTAGTGTAACTGGTTCTAATGGAAGTGAAGTATTTATAACAACATTAAATGGTTATGGATTAAGATATAAAACTAATGAAATATCAATTGTAGGTATCAAAGCAAGTGGCGTTAAAGCTATTAATTTAAAAGATGATTATGTAGTTAGTGCTGTTTTATTCGAAAATAGTGATTATATTACTATCATTACGACTAATGGAACTGGTAAAAGAGTTAAATTATCTGAATTTGAAATATCTACAAGAGCTAGAAGAGGTGTTTTATTAGTAAGAGATGTTAAAACAAATCCATATAAAATATTAAAATCATTTATTGATATAAAAAAATTAGGAATTTTAGCTGATGAAATAACTAATATTAAAGTTACTGAGTTGCCAATAGTTGATAGATATTCAACTGGAACTGTTATCAATAAAAAAGGCATTAAAGATTGTTTTGAAATAATTAATTTAACAAAGCAAGAAAAAGAAGAAAAAAAATATGAAGAAGAAATAATTGATATTTCTTTAGATGATGTTGATGAAAAAATATTAACAATTGATGATTTTTTAGATGATTTTAAAATATAAAGAGGGATTATATGAATGAGATAATAGTTAATATTAATGAAGAAGAAGATTATAAAAATAAATATAATTCTAATAATTTATCAGCAGATTTATCTAATTATATTTATGAAGAATGTAAGGGTAAACCGATTAATAATAAAGTAACAATTATTATAAAGACAAAATATAAAATAAAAGATAAGGAAAAAGAAGATATTATCAATAAAATTCATAACAATTATAAAACAGATTTAAATGAACAATTATTGATGATAAAATATTCTAATATTAAAAACTTTGCCATTTTTCTATTAGGTATTCTATTTTTATATTTATATTATTTTGTAAGAATAAATTTTGTTTTATCAGAAATGATTTTGATAGTAGGATGGGTAGCAATTTGGGAAGCTGTATATGCATGGTTATTTGTAAGAGATAAAGATAATATTCAAATTAAAAGATTAAAAAAACTAGCAAATTGTGAAATAAAATTTGAATAAATTAAAAAAAATTAAAAAAAAGTATTGTCAAATTAACAATTATATTGTATAATTAGTCTTGTCAAGTTGACAAGGCAATGCCTGAGTGGCGAAATTGGTAGACGCACAGGACTTAAAATCCTGCGGAAGTCAAATTCCGTGCCGGTTCAAGTCCGGCCTTAGGCACCAAATTAAAAATTACTCGATTTATTCGAGTTTTTTTGTAAAAAAAATAATATAATAAAATAAAATTGCATATAATGTGTTGACAATTTAATAAAATTTATGCTATAATCAAATCGTTGTCGAAATTCATGGAGAAATACCCAAGTCTGGTTGAAGGGACCGGTCTTGAAAACCGGGAGGTCGGAAACGGCGCGGGGGTTCGAATCCCTCTTTCTCCGCCATTTTGATTTATATCGCGGGATGGAGCAGCTTGGTAGCTCGTCGGGCTCATAACCCGAAGGTCGTAGGTTCAAATCCTTCTCCCGCAACCAATGGTTCCGTGGTGTAGTGGTTATCACGTCTGCCTGTCACGCAGAAGATCGCGGGTTCAAGTCCCGTCGGAACCGCCATTTATTTTGGCTTCATAGCTCAGTCGGTAGAGCAAAGGACTGAAAATCCTTGTGTCGGTGGTTCGATTCCACCTGAAGCCACCATTTATTAGGTTATGTCATGCGCTCGTAGCTCAGTTGGATAGAGTGTTTGGCTACGAACCAAAAGGTCAGGGGTTCGAATCCCTTCGAGCGCACCATATAATCGGGAAATGGCTCAACTTGGTAGAGCACTTGGTTTGGGACCAAGGGGTTGCAGGTTCAAATCCTGTTTTCCCGACCATTAAGTTATTAACTCTTGTGTTTATCAAGAGTTTTTTATTTGTATGGCAATCGCTTAAAAAATTAAAATAAATAGTGTATAATTAAATCAAGATAAAAAGTGAGTTGGTTTAATTATGAATTTATTTAAGAAATTTGAAGTATTAGAAGATCCAAGAGATGTAAG
>CALVIQ010000037.1 GCA_944331815.1 uncultured Bacilli bacterium | reverse complement strand
AAAGAATTTAAACCATATAAAAGAGCTTATAATACGATAAATTATTTACTAGCTAATGAAAATAGATATAAATTGTTTATTTTTCTAGCAAATTATCTTTTTTTCAAAGATATTAATAGACATGCTTTTGAATTACAAAAAAAGAGCAAAGATGACAATATACCTATTGAACAAAACTTAACTATTTTAGAAGATGTTCAGAAGGTTGAACTTGATAAATTATTATATAAAATCAAAGAAGAACTTGATGAAATATTTCAATAAAACAAAAAAAGAGCTAGTGCTACCAACACTAACTCACACAATAATGTGTAGGAAAATTAAAATTAATCCCGCAAAAGACAATTTCTTTTTCCTGCTCTTATTGTACCAAAAAATGATATTTTAGGCAATAGGAGGTTATAAAAATGGCTGTATATCAAGAATTTGATAAAAATGGAAAACTTATTAAAACAAAAGATGGGCGCTCTTGGATTTTTAGAGTTTACTATATTGATGATGATGGAATTAGACAACAAAAGAAATCTAAACGCTATATGACAAATGCAATAGCAAGAAAGGAAGAACGCGATTTTTTAAATAAAGTGGATGCAAAGGAACAAGTAGATAAATCAAATTGGACTTTTAAAGACCTTTATACATCATATTACGATTATAAAACAAATATAGAAAAGGTAAAAGATACTACATTTGATACCTATTATAATAGAGTTCCACATCTTCAATATTTAGATGATATCAAATTATCAGAATTTAGTATTGAACACTTTAATAAATGGAAAAAGAAAATAGATGCTAAACCTGAGTTAAAATGCACAAGTACTAAAAATGATATTTTTAAATTTTTAAAGGCAATTTTAAATTATGGAAGTAAACAACTAAACTTTGATTTTAGTAATGTATATAATAAAATGACTAATTTTACTGACCCTAATGAAATGCCTAGAGAAATGGAATTTTACACTTATGATGAATTTAAACACTTTATAAGTTTTGAAGATGATTTAAAATATATTTGTATATTTGAAACACTATACTATATGGGATGTCGTAAAGGCGAATTAAGAGGTTTAACTTGGGATAAAATTGATTTCATCAATGGATTATTAAAAATCAACATACAAGTACCTACAAAATATGGTAGTAAAGAATATAAATTTACTAGTGTTAAAACAAAATCTAGCATTAGAACATTACCTATACCAGAACCTTTACTTACACACCTAAAAAGTCTATATGAAGAAGTTAAACAATATAAAAACTTTAATAGAAAATGGTTTGTCTTTGGTAGTAAAGAATATGGTTATGATTTCCCGATAGCAAGTAAAGAGATAGATGAAAGAAATAACTATATAGCAAACCTAGCAGATATAAAACGTATTAGACCTCACGATTTTAGGCACAGTTGCGCTTCTTTACTTATTAATAGTGGTGCAAACGTTACTATTGTTGCTAAATATTTAGGACATACTAAAGTTGAAGAAACATTAAATACTTATACACATATGTTTGATAGTGCTTTAGACCAAGTATTAGATGTTATAAATACATTAGAAGATAAAGTAGATTTAAATAATCTTATGACTACTAGTGAAATATTAGAAAATATTCACGAACTTACTAATATTGACAAAAATATTGAAATATCTTTAACAGAAAAACAAGACATTTTTCATAAACTACAAAAATATTTAAAACTAATGGAAATTAATATAAAAAATTAGAGTTTTTATAGTAAATAAGTCATAGTGTAAGTCATAAACTGACTCATAATAGTGCTAGACCTCTGCAAACCCTTATAAATAAAGGGATAAAAAAAATGAGAGTTCGTTAGAACTCTCTTCAGGGGGTTTGGTTGGGTCAACTCACGTGATATTGTAGTAAGAGACCCAAGCGTGTTATCCACGCAATTATAATTATAAAGAATTAATATCAATTTGTCAAGTTGTTTCACAATATATTAGTCTAAACTATCTAGCTGTTTTAAAACGTCATATATATAATTATATTTAGAATCCTTTTTATTCATAAATTCTAAACTATCTTCTTTAGCTTTAACAACCATTTTAAAATCTCTTTTTAAATTAGCTAATTTAAACTGCATATCACCACTTTGTCTCGTACCAAACAAATCTCCACTACCTCTTAATTTAAAATCAGCTTCACTTATTTCGAATCCATCATTAGTTTTAGTAAGTATTTTTAATCTTTCTGCTTCTTTATCACTAATCATAATAAAATAAGATTGTAAATCATTTCTACCTACTCTACCTCTTAATTGATGAAGTGCTGATAAACCAAATCGATAACTATCAAATACAACCATAACAGTAGCATTAGGTACATCAACACCAACTTCAATAACGGTTGTACTAATTAATATTTGAACTTCATTATTTTTAAAACGATTCATGACATCTTCTTTTTCTTTATTAGATAATTTACCATGCATAACATCAATCATATATAATTTGCCAAATGCTAAATTCATTTTATCTTGCAATTTTTTTACGTTTTCTAATGATATTTTCTCACTTTCTTCAATTAAAGGGGCAATAACATATACTTGATGATTAGCTTTCAACTCATCATACATTTTAGTTAAAACATCTTTAATTTCACTTTCTTTTTTAAGATAACTTATGATTTCTTTTCTACCTGCTGGTTTAGTTTTAATACTAGAAATATCCATATCACCAAATAAAGTAATTGCATATGTTCTTGGTATTGGTGTCGCACTCATATATAAAACATCTGGCATAATACCTTTATTTTTTAAATTACTTCTTTGATTAACTCCAAATCTATGTTGTTCATCGGTGATAACTAAACCTAAGTTTTTATACTTAACTTCTTCACTTATTAAAGCATGAGTACCTATTACAACATCAATACTGCCATCTAATAACCCACCATATATCTCTCTTTTTTCTTTAGCTTTCAATTTACCTGTTAATAATCCTACTTTTAAATTAGGTAACAATTTAACTAAATTATTATAGTGTTGTCTAGCTAATATTTCAGTAGGTGCCATTAAAGCTCCTTGATAGCCACCTAAATAATTTATATATAAAGCAATAAAAGAAACTATTGTCTTACCACTTCCAACATCACCTTGTAATAATCGATTCATTCTTTTATTAGAGGTTAAATCATCATATATTTCATCTACTGATTTAATTTGATCAATAGTTAATTTAAAAGGTAAATTATTAATAAAATCTAACACTTTATTTTTATCAACATTTCTAATTAATCCATCTTGAACTTTTTTAGATTTTAAATAATTCATTTTTAGCATAAATAAAAATAATTCTTCATATTTTAATTTGTTAATAGCTTTTTTTAACATTATTTCATTATGAGGATTATGTATTTCTTTAATACAAAAATCTTTACTAGGTAATTCATATTTATCATTTAAATAACTAGGAATATAATCAACTATATCTTTATCAACCATATTAATTATATTATTTAATTGGTTACTATTAATACCTGTAGTAACGTGATAGACTGGTTCTATTTTAGTTTCACTACCCAATAAACCAAATTTTATATCACTACAAACAATAATATTTTTTTTCTTATCATATTTACCAAATATAATTAATTTAGTACCAACAACTATTTTATTTTTCAAAAATCCACGATTAAATATAACAACATCAACTAATTTACCAATATTTAATCTAAACTGCATTTTATCCTTATGATTTCTTAAATAAGTTACAACTGCATTACTTTCTACCACACCATCTAATATAACTTTTTCATCATTTAAATCAGTTCTTTTTATAATATCATAACGAAACGGATAATAAGTTACTAAATCATAACTATTATTAATTCCTAATCTTCTTAATATATTAGCAGTTTTAGGACCAATTCCCTTAATATTTTCTAATTCCATTATTTTACCTCCTATTAGTTATATTAGATAAAAAATAGCAAATTCCTTTTACAAATCCATTTTTTTTAACAATTCTTCTATTTTTATAACATTTAAATTGTATTTATTAATTAATTCATCAATTTCAGGATATTTATCATTTAAATTGTTTGGATCATGAACATCAATGCCTACACAAACTTTACAATTATATTCACCTACAATTTTCCAGAAATCTGGATATGGATAAAGAGAGCCATACTTTCTATTTCTTATACCCTTACCATTTAATTCTAAAGGTATATCATATTTTAAACTTAATTCACATATTTTATGAGCAATGTCGATAGCTTTTTTATCCCAAATTGGTCTACCTAATAAATAATAATCTGGATGGGCTAAATAAAGAAATAATTTTGAGTTCATTCCTTCTTCTATATCAACAAGCATATTATCTAATTCTTCAAAACTATAATAATTATAACACATTTTATTCTTTATATAATGATGTTGTCCTAATATTAGATAGTCACAATGATTTTTTAATTCTGTTAATTGATTTAAATGTTCTTTATAAAATTCACATTCAAATCCTATAAATATTTTTATATCTTTTTCATATTTATCTTTTAATTTTGATATTGCCTTAATATATTCTTTATATTCATTCCATTCCATTCTCTGAGTTTCAAATGAATAATTTAAATATGGACAATGATCAGAAAAACCTAAAATATCATAATTATTTTTAATTGCTGTTAATACATATTCTTCATCTTTTCCAACAGCATGACCACATCTATATGTATGTGTATGAAAATTATATTTTTTCATAAAAACCTCCCTATAGAAAAAAGAAATATTATATTTTCAAATATTTCTTAACCGCACGCCATGAACCAAACATACCTACTAATATACCAATAGCAATTAAAACTAATGATACTAAATAAGTAAATGGCAATGGTACTATTAATTGAATAAATGGTGAAATAACCTGTCCGTTAAATGCTTTATATAATGCTTCATAACCAATTATAGTTGTTAATACTGGAATAATAGATCCAAATAATCCTAAAAATAATCCTTCAAAAATAAATGGTATTTTAATATTGATATTAGAAGCACCTACTAAACGCATAATTTCAATTTCTCTTTTACGTGAAAAGATTGTAATTTTAATTGTATTAGAAATTAAGAAAGCAGTAACTACTACTAAAGCAATAACAACAGCATAACTTACTTTTTTAACAATATCAAATACAGATACTAATTGTTCAACCATTCCTTCTCCATATTTAACACTCATAACACCATCAATTTTTTCTAATTCTTTTGCTACTCCTTCAATTTTATTGATATCAGTTACTTTAATATGGAAAGTATCAGCTAAAGGATTTGTTTCACGATCATCATATTTTTCTAACAAACTACCTAAATCACTACTTTCGTCTTTCATTTCTTCAGTAATTTCCATTTTATCTTGAAAACTAACAGATTCAATATTATTAATTAATTTAATTTCATCTTTTATTTCTTCAATTCTTTCTAAGCTAACATCACGATTTAAAAATACAACTATAGTCATATCTTTTTCCACAGCTTTAGTAAAATTATTAACATTAAATGATAAAATCATAGCAATAGAAACAACTATTAACGTTATAATAATACAAGCAATACTTGCTAAAGAAAGAGAAAAATTACGAAATACACTTTTAAATGAATCACGAATATTTCGACCTAAAATTCTAATTGCCTTCATGTGTATATTCTCCTTCCTTATAATCTTTAACTATTCTACCTGAATCTAATAAGATAACTCTTTTTTTCATCTTATTAACAATTTCAGTATCATGAGTAACCATAATAATTGTTGTACCTAATTTATTAATTTCTTCTAAAACCTTCATTATTTCCATACTAGTATTCTCATCTAAGTTTCCTGTAGGTTCATCACATATTAACAATTTAGGTCCATTTACAATTGCACGTGCGATAGCAACTCTTTGTTGTTCCCCACCAGATAATTGATTAGGATAATTTTTAGCTTTATGTTTTAAACCAACTAACTCTAATGATTTTAAAACTTTAGAATGAATTTCTGAATTAGGTAATCCAAATATTTCTAAAGCAAAAGCTACATTTTCATATACTGTAGATTTTGGTAATAATTTGAAATCTTGGAAAACAACTCCAATTTTTCTTCTTAATTTATAAACATTTCTATTCTTTAATTTACTAACATTAATTCCGCCAATATTAATTGTACCATTAGTAGGTTTTTCTTCACGATACAACATCTTAATTAAAGTAGATTTACCACATCCAGTTGATCCTATAACAAAGACAAATTCACCTTTTTCAATATTTAAACTTAAATCATAAACAGCTGTAACACCAGTTTTATAAGTTTTATCAACATTTTTAATTTTAATTAAATCCATAACATCACCCTTCCTATTTATTCCCTATAACTTCATAAACATCAGATATCATAATAACTGCACTAGGATCTAAACTAAGTATTCCTTCTTTTACTGTGAAATATTCACGTGTTGGTACAACACAATAAATCATTTTAACAACATTTCCGGTATAACCACCTCTTGCATCTAAAACAGTAACACCATGACTTAGTTTACTAAGTAAAAATTTCTTGATATCTGTTTCATTCGTAGTTATAATTTTAAACGTTTTAGATTCGGATATTCCAATCATTACTTTATCAATAATTATTCCCATAACATAAACTACTATAATTGAATAAATTACTGTTGATATACCAAAAGTAATATAACCTGCAGCTATAATAAATGCATTACTTATAACATGACAAGTTCCAATTGGTCTTTTAATAACTTTTGATATAAGCATATTAATAATATCTGTACCACCAGTAGAATACCCTACTTTGTATACTAGACCAGAACCAAAACCACTAGCTAAAGCTCCACATAAAATTAAAACTATTTTTTCAATTCCACTAAAATCAAAATATGGACTCATATAAGAAGTTAGTTCTACCAATAAAGGATAAATCATCGAACCAATAACTGCTTTTTTAGTTGAATGAAAACCTAAAAAAATAAAACTTAATATTCCTAAAAATATATAACTTATAAACAAAAATACAGATGGTTTAATGCCCCATACACTATTAACAATAACAGACAATCCGCTAAAACCAACAGCAATATTATTTGGTAGCAAAAATAAGTTGAAAGCAATAGCAAATATAGTTGCACCTAATAAAAAGATAGCAAAATCCATCAACCAATTATTTTTTTTAACTATGACTTTCTTTTTCTTTTGAAATAACATACTATCTAATTCCTTTCAAACAACTATTAATAAACAAATCAATATCACCATCTAATACTTTTTCCACATTACTAGTTTCCACATTAGTCCTTAAATCCTTAACTAAAGAATAAGGATGCATAACGTAATTTCTAATTTGCGAACCAAAATTAATATCTGCTTGTTCACCTTTTAACAACTTTAATTCTTTTTCTTTTTTTTCTATTTCTAATTGATATAATTTATTTTTTAACACTTCTAAAGCTTTTTCTTTATTCTGAATTTGGCTTCTTTCATTTTGACAAGTAACAACTATTTTAGTTGGAATATGAGTTATTCTAACTGCTGAATCGGTTGTATTAACTCCTTGACCACCACAACCACTACTTCTATATACATCAACTCTAATATCATTTGGTTTAATTTCAATATCAATATCTTCATTTACTATGTAAGGAGTAACATCAACTGAAGCAAAAGAAGTATGACGTCTTGCATTTGAATCAAATGGTGAAATTCTAACTAATCTATGAACACCTTTTTCATTTTTTAAATATCCAAAAACATTCATTCCATATATAATCATTGAAACACTTTTAATTCCTGCTTCTTCACCTTTTTGCTCATCAATTATTTCATATTTGTAATTATGCTTTTCACACCATCTTGTGTACATTCTATATAACATATTAGCCCAATCACAACTTTCAGTGCCACCAGCACCAGGATGAATTTCTAATACAGCATTATATTTATCATAAGGACCATTTAATAAAACAAATATCTCCAAATCATCTAATTCATTTTTAATATCATCAACTTCACTAGTTACTAATTCAATAAACTCATTATCATTACTATTTAATAATTCTAAATTAGATTCAATTTTATTTTTTAAATTACCTATTCTTTCAACTATTTTTTTTAAATTATTAACTTCATCAATAATACTTGTAGCTTTATTAGAATCTTCCCAAAAATTAGGTTCATTCATTTTATTTTCTAATTTATCTATTTCTAATATTTTCTTATCAACTTCAAAGTAACCTCCATAATTCCATTACCTTATCTAAATAAGAATTATATATTTCATTCATCGTAATCACCTATTATTAATTTTATCATTTTTTTTAAATATTGTAAATTAGATATATTTTGATTTATCAATTTTTTTAATAATATTTTTATTTACAAAATAAACTTCATTAGCTAATTGCATAAATGGAACATCAGCTAAAGAATCGGTATAAAATTTATTAATTTTATTTTTATATTTCTTTTTAAAAGCAATTACCTTGTTTTTTCCAAAACAAATAAAATTAACTTTTCTATTTTTCAAATCAAAATCTGTACAAATAATATTTTTAACTTTTAATTCATCTTTAATATAATCAATTAAAAAATTAGGACAACCTGTTATGATTAAATCATCCTCTTTTAACATATCTAAAAACTCTTTTTTTAATTTTTTATGATTAATTTTCCAAAATTCTTCTATTAATTCATCATAATTAAATTTTGAATGTTTAAAAAACGAATTAATTATTGTTTCACAAGTATGATATATTTTTTCAATTTTTAATAAATTTAATTTATACTCTATTAATCTAAATAAAACTAAAGGAAAAAATTTAATCAACCATATATCTTTTTTTAAACAAAAAATAAAAAAATCATATATACTTTCACCATCATATATGGTATTATCAAAATCATATGCATTCATTTTAACCACCATTATAATATTTTACTATAAAATCAAAATAAAAAGAAGATTATTTCTTCTTTATTATAAAATATTTACATTTATTTTTTCAAATTTTCAATTTGATTTTTAGCTAATTTAGTTACCTTGCTTATTGTTTCTAAATCCATATTTAATTTTAACATTTCTTTTGCTACATCTATTTTATTTTGTTCAATTCCTTCTAGTTTTCCTTGAGCAATACCTTGAGATAATCCCTGTTCTTTTCCTTGAACCAGTCCTTTTTCATACATTACTTCTTCATATTGTTTTTGTTCTTCTTCTTTACTTATCCAATCCACTACAAACTGATCATTGTTAGCTTTTATTACTTCTTCTTTAAAATTACTCACTATCTCACTCTTTTCCGACAATTCTTCTAATCCTTGTTTACCTAAATCTAACATTATTAATGCTTCTTCACCTTTAGTAAATTTCTTATCATTATTATAATAGTTTTTTATGTATTTGTCTATACCTACATTATATATTTTATATAATCAGTTAACTCTATTTTGTTTATTCTATCATATAATGTATATATACATTTTTTGTATTTACTATTATAAAAATTTAGATTTACTTGAATTATCGAATGACCTATTTTGTATTTATTTCCTCTTTCCGTATTTTCACTTGCTAACTTAAAAATATAATGAAGATTTCTTATTTTTATTTCTTCACTATAATTAGTGTTTAATTCAACATTGATTATCTCATCTTTTGTTTTTACTAATAAATCTAATCTTTGACTACGCAATTTATAATAATCTTGAATTAAATTAGGATTTAGTATTTGTAAATCTTCAATTTTTTTATCTAAAATTGGTTCTAAAATAGCTATTAAAAATTCTTTTTTAACAGCAGCGTACATGAAAACAGGTTCATGTCTTGCTGTATAGAATTTTTTTATATAAATCACCTCCTATTAGTTTTATTAATCAAAAGTATAGTGATTTCCTTTTATTTTTCAAATAAATTTGTTAAAACATATAATTTATTTAATTTTTTGTAAATAAAAAAAGTTTAATTTCTTAAACTTTTAATTTGTTAATTTTTTTATTATAAAATATTTACAGTCATATGCACAATTATCTTTAATATATTTATCTATTTTACTATAATCATTAATTTCATTAAAAAATTCATTATCTTTATTACAAAAGCCTTTTAATCTTAACTTATTATAAGCCCAATCACCTAATATATAATCATAATCTTTAAAATAATCAGTGTATTTATTGGTTAATTCAGTTAAATCAAAACCATTTTTATATTCTTTTTCTAATACATATTCTGTTTCATCTAAAACAATCTTTTTCATATTAGTATTCCTTTCCAAAAGCTGATGATATTGAATTATATTTAGATAAACTTGAGCCACCATTCCAAGTAATAAAACCTCCCGTTAATCCAGCATCATATAAACCTTGAATTTCTTTAGAAACCATATCAGCATCATAAGTAACATAAGGTGATTTGATTGAATCATAAGCTTGTATCCAAGTTCTAACTATAGCAGGAGTTGGAATTTCACTTTGCCTTGCCATAACAAACTCATCACCCCATAAATACAATAAATCGTAAGGAATCGTCCAAACAGGTTCTTTAAATCCATATTCATAAGTAATAAAATGATCTGGATAAGGCATACCACTTATGACATCTGCAACATTACTTATAGCAGGCCAATATTGCCCATAAGGCGTTACATAAGTATGAGCTGATTCACCAAAAACATCTATAGAAACATAAGCTCCATACTTATGAATTTCATCACAAGCATACATAACAAATCTTTGAATAGCTTGAGCTTTAGTTTCATCATAAATATTATTATAATCTATTTTACCAGCTTCTTCTAAAGATTGTACTCGATCAGGAAATCTAACATAATCAAATTGTATTTCATTAAATCCCATTTCTTTTACAGATTCGATAGCTAAATTAACATTAAATTCCCATACATCTCGATTAAATGCACTTGGCCAATAAGATCCATCATGGTTATATGATTTACCAGTAGCAGTATCTAATATTGTATCTTCAGGATGATCCTTAGAATAATAACTATCTTTAAATACTGTAATTCTTCCTATAACATATAATCCTGCATCTTTTATTTTTTTTATAGCATTTTTATAATCTTCATAACTATTTATTGCCTTTTCATAATTAGTAATTGAATATTCTTTCATAGCATTAGCAGGATATCCAGGAGAAGTGTTATCTTTAATATCAACTACAATAGCATTTATACCAGATTCTTTAGCTAATTTAATATATTCATCGACATTAGATACAACACCAGCATTCATATATAAACTTCTTACTTCACTAGGCATAACATTATCTTCAAATTTAGGTTTTTCATAAGGATAGTAATCTAAACTTCCAGCATCACCACCGCCCCATGAATCACCTCTTTTTTTGTGAATTTGATAACTTTCTTCTTCATCATAATTCTTTAAAGAATCTTCATGATTATTAACTAAATATTTACCATAAACATATCCTTCTTGATCATTATATTTAACCTTATATACATCTACACTTCCATCATCATTTAAATTATTATAACCCAATATTTCTACTTTTTCACCTTTTTCAACTAATCCTTTAATATTGATACTATTAATATCTTCATATAAAGTTAAAGAACTTCTTACATACATTTCTTTTTCTTTTACTATACCACTTTCTTCTTTAGCTAAGTCATTAACTAAAATATAATACTCATTTTTATTATAATTAATTTTATAATATTCTAAATTATTATTAGTTATTTTATCACCATTAATAATTATTTCAGTACCTCTTGTTAGTTTTTCTACTTCATTAAAACTCATATCATATAAAGGTACAGATAAATTACTTGAAGCAACATACATTTTATCACTAGATATTAAATTTCCTACACCTTTAAATAAATTAATTATAATAGTAAAGCAAGCAAAAGAAACCAGAATTGCTGCTACTAAAAAAATAATAACTCTTCCAACTCTTATTTTTCTCATATTACCACATCCTCTAATTAGTATACCACAACTAATATTTTTATACAATCAAATTAACTAATTGGAAGTGTTATAGCTGGTGAATTTTGTAAACCATTTAAATAATAATTAGGAACTGTTCCTTGAATCAATTTTAAAGCAACAGGAATAGTTATATCAATTGATATTTTATCAGTTACAAAAGGTAAAATTAATTGTTCAGATAACTCTAAAACAATATTAACTTCGATTAAAGCATTGTTTATTCCGTAATCTTTTACATTAGTATTAACATAACTTACTATATCACCTACTAAACTAAATCTAACTGGTATTTTAGGACCAATATTAGCTAAAAAAGAATTACCAAATATCACACCACTTGGTATTTCATAAATAATACCTTGCCTTAATTTATCAGTATTATAATCTATTAAAGCATCTGTATTTAAATTTAATAATTCTATTTTACCCTGCTCTAAATATTTTAAATTAGTTTGAATTAAGGTTGTTGTATTAGTTAAAACCTGATTCACTATAATAGGATTAAAATCAATAGCTTTTATTTCATTTTCCTCTTTAGTTATTATAAACAATTCATCAATATCTATATCATTAAAATTTTTATTAATTGCATCATTAATTATAATACTAGCTAATTTCCTAGCTTCCATATTTGCATAATCTAATAAAACAGGATTAACCTTTAAATTAATAAATTTTAAAGCTAAAAAAATTGATATAATTAATAAAAAGATAATTAAGATACTATTTTTAAATTTAATTCTTTTCTTTAATCTAATTCTTCTCATAATATCCCTCATTATATTTTATTAATTTAGATAATTAATATTGCATATAATTTTATAATCATCTATTCACCAATATTTTTAGCTTTATACAATCTTATAAATGTTAAAATAGAAAGTCATAAATTTAAAAGGAAGCTGCACGCAAGCCATTTGTGTTTGAAACGGAATTGTTGTTCACGTTCCAAACGTTAGAACTACATATATTCCTACACCCAAACCACTTCCACACCTTACCCTTTTCATCGGCAAGGTGTATATTGCTTCGTTTGTACTTATTCTTTTCATATTATTATTTTAAATCTTGTATGGACTTGACCAAGTACCATTACCGGAGGTAATGGTGACATCAGAGTTGACAATTATAACTGCACGGAGACCATTCG
>CALVIQ010000036.1 GCA_944331815.1 uncultured Bacilli bacterium | reverse complement strand
ATAGGAGCTAAAGTAATATTTTCTAAAACTGTTAAATTTTCAAATAAATTAAATGATTGAAATACCATACCAATTTCATGAGTATTATGTATTTTTGTAATATCTTTGTTGTCAAAATATATCTTACCACTAGTAGGACTTTCTAATCTACCTAAACATCTAAGTAATGTACTCTTACCACTTCCTGATGGACCTATAATAACTATTTTTTCTCCTTCTTTAATATCTAAATCAATTTCTTTTAAGACCTTTACTTTATCAAATTTTTTAACTAATTTTTTAACTTCGTACATGATTTAATTTCCTTTCTAACATTCTCATAAATCTAACTAATAAGAATGTGAAGAATAAATAAATTAAAGCTGATACTATTAAAGGAAAAAAGTAATCATAAGTTCTACTTGATACTATATCAGAAGCTTTAAGTAGTTCAACAATTCCAATATATCCGGCTACTGAAGTATCTTTTAAAAGTGTTATAAATTCATTACCTAAAGCTGGTAGCATATTTTGTAGTACTTGTGGGAAAATAACATATCGCATTGTTTGAAAATAAGATAAACCTAATGTTTTTGCTGCTTCCTTTTGGCCATTTCCAATTGATAAAATTCCTGATCTTATAATTTCTGAAACATAAGCGGCTGAGTTTAAACCAAATGTTAAAACTCCGACTAATACAATTGGAATATCAACAGTTTTGAAAACAACATAATATAAAATCATTAATTGTAATAAAACAGGTGTTCCTCTTATGACATAAACATAGAAATCACATATTTTAGCAAGTATTTTTAATTTGTTTTTTTCTTTGTTATAATCTTTTATTAAAGATATAATCATACCTAAAAATATCCCAATTAAAACTGCAAAAAAAGCAATAATTAAAGTGTTTTTAATACCTTCTAAAAAATATAAATATCTATCATCATAAATAAAGCTTTTATAAAAAGAATCACCTATATCATTAAAAAAATTCATTCTGAATACTTAATAATATATTCTTCTATCTTATTTTCATCTATTAATCTTTGTAATACTTTATTAACTACATCTAAAAGTTCTTTATTACCTTTTTTAACTACCATACCATATTTATCAGTAAATAAAATTCCATCTAATATTTTTAATTCAGGATTTTCTTTTACCAATTCTTTTGCAGGTAATTCATCCATTACAATACAATCTGATTTACCACTTTTAACATCTTCTGCTGCTGCTAAGTATTTTTTTTGAGTTATTATATTAGCATCTTTATAGTTTTTATGTAAATATAAATCAGCAGTAGTACCTAATTGAACAGATATAGTTTTATCTTTAATATCATCAATAGATTTAATATTACTATCATTTTTAACAACAACAACTTGATTTGATACAACATATTCAATAGAAAAATCAACTTGTTCTTTTCTTTCTTCATTAATACTCATTCCTGCTGCTCCAATATCACCTTTTCCTGATTTTATTTCATTAATAATAAAATCAAAAGCAACATCTTTAACAACTAATTCTTTACCTAATTCTTTAGCTATCTCTTTGCCAATTTCAATATCTACTCCAACTATTTCTCCATTTTCATAAAATTCATAAGGTGCAAATCCTGCTTCGGTAATTAAGACTAATTCATTATTATTTTTACCACATCCAACTAACAAGCAAAGAGTAATTATTACTAATACTTTCTTTAACATTATCCCTCCCCTATATTGTATCTAATATAATGATATCATTTTTATTTTAAAAAGTAAATGTATTTGTCGAAATATAAGAAAAAAATAGAATTTATCTATTTTTTTAATATATCTTCAACTTTTTTATTTAAAATACTATCTTCATATTCTAAATTTGTTTCTAATATTGATTTTTCTTTTTCAGGTTGTAATTTTTTATTTTTTGTCTTTGAACTAACATATTTATAAACCCATTCATAAACAGTTGGATTTTTAAATAATAATTGTAATATTTTTACCATTTTAATATTATTTTGTATAGGATTTTTAAATAATAATTGTAATATTTTTACCATTTTAATATTATTTTGTATAGCATAATTATACAAAGATTGATAATCTAAGTTTCCATTAGTTTCTAACATTTTAACCATATAATTTATTATTTGATTATAAATCTGTTCATTTATACTACTAAAAGCATCAGTTATTCCTGGGATAATTTCATCAACATATCTTCTTTCATGAACATTCAACCAAAGGTAAGCAAATCTAACTCCATTAATAATATAATCATTATAAACTTGCTTTTTACTAATCTTATCTATAACTATATAATTATCTAAATTACTATTTCTTTTTAATTCATACCTATTTATTAGATTTTTTAAATCTAAAAATGTCATATTTTTATTTACATATTCTACATTTAATTCAGTATTATTACATTCTAAATAACTATTTAATATAATTAAATCATGTTGTTCTAAAGCTTGTTTCTTTACTTTAGAAAAGAAAATACGTTTTAATTTTTCATTATATTTATTTGGAAAAATAATTTTTTTGGTTAATTTCACTTGTTTAATATAATCATCTAAATTAAAATCTTTACCAAAATAAGAATCATATAAATTAGTATATATATGTTCACATAACAACATATCATCTTTGATTGGAATAGTTTTATTTTCTTTCATATAAAATATATCGCCATTACTTGAAACTAAAAATGTAGGTTTATCAGTTTCCATTAAATTTATAAGTTCTATTTTTTCAACTTGACTAGTTTCAAACAACTTTATTTTTTTCTTTTCTTCTTCTAATTCTACTTTATTCATTTTTAAAGTTCTATTTAATAAAAACTCAACTTCTTTTTGTCTTTCTTTATCATCAGAAACTACTTTTAAAATTTCTTTGATAAAATATTTCTTTTCTTCTTCCTTCATTAAACTTAATTTAGGTAAAACTAAATTAATAATCACATTAGCAAAACATGCTTTCATTCTTTTATTATATATCTTACTAGCTAGTTGCTTATATAACTCATTTTTTTTAGAACTAATTTTTTTTAAATAATACAAATCAGTTAAAACTTTATTAATATCTATATAAAAATTATTACCACTTAATTTATCACATTCTTCTTTTAACATATCATTATGAAGAAAATAACTATTTAAAAATGGTTTATTACCCAAACATAATCTCATTATTTTAGCTATTTTTTTATAATCTTTATACCCATCCGAAAATGGACTAACAACATAACCAAATACATCTTCTGTAAACATCTGGGTTATTCCTTCATTTAATCCAGTAAAATTATTTATATATAATTTATTTTGTTCATCATAAGAACAAATTCCACTATATATAATATTATTTTTTTTCTCTCTTGAAGTAGCATGTAATAGTTCATGACCCAATTGGCTTTCAATTAATTTTGATATATTTTTATCAAATCCAATGATATTACCATTATTGTCAAATGTAACAAACTGTTTATCCATAACTATTTCATTTTTTCTACTTTGCATTCTAGCATTAATTGTTTCTACTAAATTTTCTATATACAATGCTTGGCAACCATTATTTAATCTATCTATTAAAATTTGGTTAAATTTAAAATAACCAATTAATCTTTGCTTTATATAATTTAAAACTCGTTCATCTATTTTAATCCTCATATTTTTCACCAAAACTATCTAATATTTCTTCTTGAAGATTTATAGGTAATTCATCATATATTACCATATCATCTTTTTCAATTATTTTACAAAAGTAGTTTCCTTTATTATTAGAGAAAAAATGAACAAGTTTACCATATTTTTTATCTTCTATTATTCCTAAAAAAGTAACCTCATCTTTCATAATCCACTTCCTATTATAAATAATAACATTTTTTTATTTTAAAGTAAATGAAAAAAACACAAATTAATGTGTTATTCCAGCATTCAAAAATAAATTATAAACATATTGCTTTTGTTCTTGATCATTTATAATTTCTAATTCAACTTCTTGATTAATTATTCTTTCTATTGCAAATTTAATTTCAATAGGTTTAAAATTACTCATTAAATAAACATAATCAATTCCTTTATCATTTATTCTTGAAAAGCAAATGTATTCTTTATTATTATCAAGTGTTATTATTTCTCCAACTTCTAATTTCATTTTTCCTCCTTATATAAAATTTCTATAATTTTATTAGCATAATGACCAAATGATTCTTCAATCATATGTATATAAACAAAAACAGCCTCAACAAAATCATCATCACTAATATTATCACTAGTTGAATCTAAAATTTCTCTATTAAAAATCAATTCTTCATTAATGTTTATGTCAGTTTTTAATTTTTCAATTGTTGCTAATAATAATTTAATTTCATCTATAGTTTTCTCTTTTTTGGTTTGAAGAGGCAACAATTTAAATTTTTCTATATAATCATTAAATTCATTATTTTCTTTCATATTATCACCTATACATATTTCCAATATCATCTATAGACATTTTACCATTTTCTAACATGTTTTGTATTTTATTCCAATCTGGTTTTTTTCCATCTAGAATTATGCCTATTTTTTTAAATATACTTTGATCTTTATATCTTTTTTTAGCTTCTAAAAATTCTTGCATTGTTTTTTCATCTAACTCATTTGAATCTTTTTTAGTTTCTTTTTTCTTAATATTTACTAAATATGTTCCAACTATTCCTCCTGCTGCTATTAACAATGCTAATTCTTTATTAATATTTTGAATACTCCAATTTAATTCTTTATCTGTTTTTTCTTCATATAAATTAAGTTCTTTAGTATTTTTTAAACTTAATTTTGTTAATTTGTATTCTTGTCCATCTGAACCAATAATAGTTGATCCTTGAGGTAATAGATTACCATTTGAATCAACAACTTTTAATGAAACATCTTTGCCATCAACATTTATGTGCAAATCATTTTGAGCTAAGGTTTGCAAAAGTTGTTGTTCATCGTGAGATCTGAGACTACCTTCATAACGATTATCCAAAACTGTTTTTGTAGACTTTACTTGAGGAGCTAAATCATTTTTATTTAAAACATCATTTAAATTAACCCAACCAGAAACAGGACCACCTATATGCAATTTAATATCTAAATTTGAAATATCCGTATTATTTTTTTGACAATATTCTTCTATGACATTACCTAAATTTTTACCTTGTTCATATACTACTTCATCAATTTTTCCATTATTTATAATTGATATATAATCAATTGTATATACTCCTTCTGGTCTTACAGTTGAACCAAATGTTCCATAACTAGAATTACCTCCGTACTGATAATCACTTGATGCATAATAATTAGTTCCTTTTGCTATTTCAGTAGTATCACCTGTTTTTATATCACTTGTTACTCTTTGAAGAATTTCATTTTCATTTTCTAATATTGTTTCTTCACTTATACCATATGCTATATAATTTAAACTTGAAATTTTTTCAATTTCACTTATAGTAACTGCTTTTTGATTATATTTAAATCCAAGTAGTGCGGTTAAAATAGCAGCAAGCACAAGTGGCCAAATTTTAAAATTTCCTTTTCTTCTCTTTACAACTTTATGATTTTCACCAGGTATTTTTGGAGTAACAGGACCTGGTTTTATTTGTCCAGATGGAACAATTGGATCTGGTGTTGGTCTAGGTGGAACAACTGGATCTGGTGTTGGTACTGGAGTTGGTTCAGGTGGAACAATTGGATCTGGTGTTGGTGCTGGAGTTGGTTCAGGTGGAACAACTGGATCTGGTGTTGGTTCTGGAGTTGGTTCAGGTGGAACAATTGGATCTGGTGTTGGTGCTGGAGTTGGTTCAGGTGGAACAATTGGATCTGGTGTTTTTTCTAATGGAATCATGTAAACATAATCGGCCAAAGCTTTTTGTATTTCAGACATTTGAATATATTCACCACTAGATAATTGAACACCTTTATTTCCAAGCATCAAATAACCTTTCTTTACAATATCATGATAATCCTTAGGTTTTATTCCAATTGAAGCTGTTCTTTGATTATTAATTTTAGGATTCGAATTACCAATAACTAATGTTCCTTCTTTTTTACTAATATCAACTAAAATTTTCACCAAATCTTCAACATTATATTTTTTACCTGTTTTTTTGCAAATGATTATCTTATTTTCAGAAGAATTATTTAGTTCATCCTGCAAAGCTTTAATCAATTCTTCTTCATTTGCATATTCACCATTATCTAAAATTATATTGCTTCTATTAAGCCCCATCATAATATTACTGGTTCTCATATTCATTCCATTTGGATTTTCAATATGAACAGATCTGTCATCTCTATTTAATCCCATTGGATCATTATCTATTTTAACTCTATTCATGTTTTGTAAAATTACATTTATTTGTTCTTCTGTATAACCTTGTTCTTTTAATTTTTCATATTCACTTTTCATAATACCTCCAAATTATAAACTCTACTACTATTAAGTTAATAATACCATTAAAAAAATTAAATGTAAAGATGTTTTAAAAAAAATCACAATTAACGTGATTTTAAAATTATGTATTCACCATAAATTCTTTTAGTAAATCCTGATATATCAATTTTATCAATATCATTTGATTTAATTATATATATACTGTCTTTATCTAATTCTTCAATAGATGTTTGTTCTAAAACATTTTGATTAAATATTTGATTATGAAAATTTATATAAGTTCTAAATTGAATAGTATTATCTAGATTTAAATAATATTTTGAATTATCATAATTACTCAAAAATTCATAACTTTCTTTTAAACCATTACCAAAACAAAAACTTTTATTAATATCTTTATAATAACTACTATAGAAGAAAATATTATAACTTATAAATAAAATAGTATAAATTATTATAATTAATTTTTCTTTATTTTTAAAGTTTAATATTCCATATAAAGTTAAAAATATTAAAGGATACCAAATTACATTTAATCTATTAATGTTAGTTCCATTGATAAAAATTCCGACAAATAGACTTAAAGTAAACCACAAGACAAAAAGATTAATTCCTATATTTTTTTCTTTTTTCTTAAAATAACTGATTAAAGCAATTATTATAAATATAATTGAAATATGATATGTTGTACCAAAAATAGAAGTTGCATTCCAAGGTAGGTTATCATATTGTGTAAATATAACGGATAATAAACTGATTATATTTTTTAATAATTGATTTAAAATATTATTAGAAAATAATAACATATCATTAGTTCTAATTGACTCAGAAAAATAAGTAATTGTAAAAATACCTAAATTAATTTGTTTATCAATTTTAAAGAAATTAATAAGATACATAATAAAAAGTGGTGTAAAAATAAGCATATATATTAAAATACAAATAATTAATTCTTTAATATTTATTTTTTTATTTATTAATAAGTAAATCGCACTTATTAATAAAAATAAAGGAATAAAATAAATTGATACACCATATGTGTACATGCTTAAACCAAAAAATATCATCGATATATATAAAAATAATTTTTTTTCAGTTACGCCACGATATAAGAAATAGATTGAAAATAAAACAAAATGAGGAAACAGATTACAATCAATTGCCCATTTTGATTGTAATATATGCCAAGGTGTAATAGAAAGTAAAAACATTGCTAATAAAGCAATTTTTTTATCTTTGAATATTTTTTTAATAAAATCATAAAAAACAATAATTGATATTATACTAATTAATAATATTGGTAACCTAATAGAAAACATAGACATACCAAATAATTTAATACAAAAAGCTGTTAAATAAGCCAACATTACACTTTGACCACCATATTTCCAAGTTTCTAAATAAACAGGAAATGAAACACCATACATATCTTTTCCAGTATCTGTAATAGAACTAGCATTTATAGCGGTCATTGCTTCATCAATATTTGCTTCAAGTAACGTTGGCCATAAAATAACTCTTGTTATAACAGCAATTAAAAATACAACTATAAATAAAATTTTATATTTATCTTTAATAAAATTCATTTAATCATCCTATTTTTAAAATATTAGAATCAATTATTGAGTATAAATATAGATTAACTTTTTTATTAGTTTTATACTCAATAAAATTTTTATATCCTGTTAATTGGTCAATATATTTTTTATCATCAATATTTTTCAATTTATAATCAATTATATCAATATGATCATTATATTCTAATATCAAATCAATAATACCATGATATTTTATATCATCTTTAATATAAATAAATTCATATTCTTTATATATTTTAGCTTCATTAATATTTTTTAATAAATCACTATTTAAAAATTTATTTATTTTATCATTTATTAATTTATTTTCAACATTGAATTTTTCTTTGAAATCGATATTTTCTAATATTTCGTGTACTTCTAACCCAAAGTTTAAATTGTCTTTTATTTCTTTAGTAATTAAGTCATTCATCTTTTTAGAAAAGCTACTATTTTCTATTTTTTCATTTTCTATATTAATATTTTCTATATCAATTTTATCATTAGTTATTTCAATATTATCTTGATAATTACCTACTTTAATTAAATTGTAATCTTTAGATAAATTTAAATCATTTAAATCAATAGTTTTAGTATATTGTTCTAATTTATCCTTAATTGAATTAATTATATCAGCAAAACTACGATATTTTTCTTTAACTGAATCATCTACTTTAATATAGCTTATTTCTTTTTTAGGTAATACTAAAATCATTTTTTCTTTTGCTCTAGTAAGAGCTACATAAAATAATCTAATCTTTTCTGATATCTCTTCTTGTAGATAATCTTCTTTAACCAATTTTTTATAAATTGTGTCTCCAATACCGTTATCAAAGTATGGTGTCACAATTCCATATTTATTGTTATATAAAAATCTTTCATTTAAATCACTAATATTAAATGTTTTATAAAGGTTTGCAAAATAACAAATATGATATTCTAATCCTTTAGAATTATGAATAGTCATTATTTTAACATTATCACCAAAATTACTTTCGATTTTATATTTCATATCTAATTTTTCTTTTAACATTTTATCTAAATGAAGAGAAAAATCAAATATATCATAACCTAATTTACTTAAATTATCAGCCATATCTTTTATCTTATCAATTTTAATTATACTAGAATCAACATTACCAATTGTAATTAGTTTTTCATAAAATTTAAATTCATTTAATATTTCATCAATAATATCACTAATTGAATTACTATTTATTAATTTAGTTATTTTTAAAGCATCATTATATAAAATACTTTCTTTAAAATTTTTATTAACAAAATATTTAAAAATCACATCATCTTTTTCATTATATAAAAAACTACGCATTAAACTTATAAATAAATAATTATCATATTCATGATTATATATTTTTAAAATATATTTAATTAAATTATTTAAAACTAAGATATCATTATCATCATTCATCTTTTCATCTTTTAAAATATTTAAAGGTATTTTTTGATATTCAAATATCTTTTTAAATAAATCAAAATTAGAAGATCTATCTAATAAAATAACAAAATCACTATATTTAACATCTCTTAATATTTTTTCATCTTTATCAAATATTTGATATTTATTTTCTATCTTTTCTTTAATATCATTAGCTATAATAAAACATTCTATTTCTTCTTTTGTGTATGTTTTATCTTCTTCATAATCAATTAAATCTAAATTATAATCTTGATTAGTTTTTCCTTCATTTATATAAGTATCGTTACCAAATACCATTTGATGAGATACTTGATAATCAGCTCCACCTATAAAATCATTCATAATAATATTAAATATTAAATTGATATTATCTAAAACTTCTTTTCTTGATCTAAAGTTTTTATTTAAATCAATTTTATATCCATCTATATTTTTACTATATAAATCATATTTGTTTTTAAAGATATTTGGATTAGCATTTCTAAATCTATAAATAGATTGCTTAATATCTCCTACCATATAAACATTATTATTTGCAATATATTTAATAAATTCTTCTTGTAAATCATTAGTATCTTGATATTCATCAATCATAATTTCTTTAAATGAATTTTTTATTTCTTCTCTTACACTTTTGTTTTCTTTTACTATTTTTATAGCAAGTAAGGCAATATCTGTAAATTCATAGGCATCGTTTTCAAATTTAAATTTGTGTACTTTTTCCTCTAATTCTAAAATTATTGAAATTATAACTTCAACATAATCTTTAGTTTTTAATATTGTATTTTTTATTTCTAGAGCATTTTCATAAATACATAATTCATTTATCTCATCTAATGCTTTCTTTAATTTTTCTTTTACTTTCTTAGCTTCTTCTAAACTATTTCGCGGTAACATTGGTAATTTAATTAAAGCATTTTCTTTAATAGATTCATAATCAAAACTATTTAATAAATTATTTAAATCTAATTTTTCCATATAACTAGAATCAACGTAATCACTTAATTCACTTAATAAATTACCTATACCATCAATTTTTTTCCTTAATAATAAAATATAATTATTAATATTTTGATTTATTTTATCATCATTAAAATAGTCATAATTCTCTAGATATTCTTTTTTATTAGGTAACATATCTAATTTAGAACTAATAGTTAAAATTTGATTTCTAATATCTTTATCATCTTTAACACAAAAATCATTAATTAATTTAATAAATTTATCATCATTTAAATACCTATTTTCAAATATTTCATCTAACATTTCTTTTCTTTTTATTTTAAGGATATCTTCTTCTATTACATTAACATTTTTTGATATATTTAATAAATAGTGATATTTCTTTACTATTGATAAAGCAAAACTATCAAATGTTGTAATATATGATGCATCAATCATATCTAATTCTTCTAATAAATTGTTTTCTTTTATTTTTTTTCTTATTCTTTCTTTCATTTCTTTAGCTGCTGCTTTAGTAAATGTTAACAATAACAATTCATTAATATGAGTACCATTTTTTAATTTAGTTATAACTCTTTCACTTAATACTGCAGTTTTACCAGATCCAGCTCCTGCACTTACTATTATATTAGTATTATCTTTATTTATGGCTTCACTTTGTTCTTTAGTCCATTTAGGCATTTTCATCACCACTTTCTAATATAACAATATCATTTTCTTTTCTAAAACAAACATCTCTAAATTCACAATATTCACAACCGATATTTTTATTATCTATTTTTTTAGGATTAATTACAAAATTAGTATCTAATATTTGATCTCGAGCTATAGTTATTTTACTATCAACTAAATTAATTAAATCATTAATTTCTTCATTATTAATCATTTTAGAATAACTACTAAAACCTTTAGATGTTGTTTTTAATGATTTTATAAAATTACTATTTTCATAATTTTTATCTAATTTTTCTAAAATATCTAAATTATCATTAGTGTAACCAACTAGTTTTAAATTATCTTCTTTCAATTCTAAATAAGTATGTTTATTATCTTTTTTTATTTCATTATTTAATATTTTTTGTAAATAAAAGCCAGCTACTAGAACATTTTTTAAATCCATATTTTTACTCAAATATAAATAAATTGGCAGTTGTAAACTAAGACCATATTTTGCATAATCAAGATTTATATCAGTATTACCTGTTTTATAATCAACAATACATACAATAGTTTTATCATTTTCTTCTTTATATAATAACTTATCAACAACACCCATAAAAGTTACTTTAACATTAGTACTCTTATCAACAAATACTTTTTTTTCATAAAATGCGTTATTTAAATTAGTATCTTTATATTGTTTTTTTATTGTATCAATAATAAAGATTAATTCATCTTTAGCTTTTTTTATAAAAAACTTCTCCATATTGTTAAATTCGTATGTTTGTTTACTTAAAAATTCATCATAACATTTATCTAAATCAAAATTATCTAAAAAAGCATTAGATAAAACATAATGAAATAAATTACCTAAAACTGTATAATATGTTTCTTGATAAGGAGATATTCTTAAAACATTATTTAAATAATATTTAAATCCACATTTAAAATAATTATCTAAACTTGAATAAGATAATAATATTTTATTATTAATAAATTTACTAAAATCATTTTTATCAATTTTAGTATATTTATTATCATATTTCATATATTGAATATCTTGATAATTACTAAATAATTTAGATAAATTATTTTGTTTAATATTATATTTAACTAATTTATCTAAAGAAGACGTTAATTTTATTTTGTTATAAATATCCGATTTAAAACTATCGATATCACTCTCAACTACTTCTAAATTTAAAACATCATTCAAATTAGATATTGTATATTCTTCATTGTTATTTTTTAATTTATAAGAAATAGTCAAATTTTTAATATTATTTATTTTGTTAATTATCTTTTCTTTTTCATAAATATTCTTTTCTTTAGATGTTAATATTCCAATCCTTTCTTTAATTTTATCAGATAAAAAATCTTCATCTTTATATATATTTGGTATAACACCATAATTAAAACCTAAAATAAATACATAATCATCATCACTTACTAAACTATCAAATGAAATTAATCTAATACTATTTTTTAATTCAATATCTTTTATCTTGCAATTTTTAACTTCATAAATAATTAAAGCTTTTACTTCATTAAAATCAAACTCTACATATTTATTAACAATATCTATTAATTTATTAATTAATTCAACATCATTAAACTTATCTTTAATTTCATTTATTATATTTGGATTATAATTTTTAATAAAATAAGCTCCAACTAAAGTGTCACTTAATTTAGTATCACTTGGTATTTCAATTGGAATATTATAAAAATTACTCATTCTCTTTAAAGTATTATAATAATCACTACTAACAATCAATTTAATATTATTTATATTTATATTATTTTTTAACAAATCAACTATATTATCAAAAACAAATTCAACTTCTTTTTCTAATGTTTTAAATTGATAAATTTTACTATGTTTATATTTTGGTTCATCTTTTATTATTTCAATATTATTACTTATTTTTTTTAATAATTCTAAATCAAATTTACTTAACTCATAACCGTAAACAACAATATTTCTATTTTTATAAATATCTATTCTACTAGTAATAATATAATCTTTTACTTCTTCTTTTAATTTTAATAATAATTTTAACTTTTCATCATCAAAATTATCTTTAACATAAAACATATTATCTAAATATACTTTAGCTACTTCATATTTAAATTTATATTTATCCATTAAATAATAAATTGCTTTAATATCATAATTAAAAAATTTTTTATATAATTCTTCTAATGAAATATATTTAATATCTAATAAATTATTTTCACTAGTTATTTTTAAAATCATTTCTTCTTTTATTTCATTAGGTATAATTAATAACGTGTTATCTTTTATGTTCATAACTTACCTCCTTTAAATATTATAGCATACAAATAAAACTTCTACTTAAAAAGTAAAAGTTTATTTAAATATAATTTCAATTTTTTCTATCTACGTCTTTCATAACGTTCAGCTGTACTATGACTATAATCGTAATCTTTTAATCTTTCATAATATAATTGATTATATTTCATCACTTCATCCATACTTGAAGCTTCTTTTCCATCACATGTATAATATGTTTCACCTTTTCCATATGGGGTAATAGGATCGATTTTTGGTTCTAGACCTTTTCCATATGAAGTAATAATATTTTTTTCTTCATTATTCATAAATTCTAACCTCCTTACAAATAATTATACAAGTTTTTCCCTATTTGTCAATTTCTAATCCAAAAATACATTTTTCATATAAAAATTCAACAATTTTATTTTTATTATTAGTATTATAATATTCAGTAAGTAATATATTAAATTCATTAATATTTTCTTCTTTAACAGTTATAATACCACAACCATTTTCAATTAATATTTTATTAGCAATTATCATACTAGTTCTTTTATTACCATCCCAAAATACTTGACTACGCATTAAATAAAGCATCAAATCAATTGCTTTTTCTGTAACATTTTCTTCTTGTAAAATTTTGTTTATATTATTAATGACATCTTCTTTTATTGGAATATCAGGTATATAATCAACACCATTGATACCTACTTTACCATTTCTTAAAACGCCCCATTCCAAAGATTCATTTCTAGAAACATATGAATTTACTTTGCAAATAAAATCTAAATTAATTTCACTATCAATATTAGTTAGCACATAATTCCAAGCATCTCTTAAATTTAATATGCAATTTATTTCATCAAGTTTTAATGTCGGAACATTAACACCTTCTAATATTGTTTTTGTATCAGGATAAGTAGTATTAATACCTTCTAACCTTACACTATTATATATATTTGATACTAAAACTTTTTTAGCTAAAAATAAGTTTTGTTCTTTTGTTAATTGATATTTATCTTTCATACTTTCACCTCATTAAACAACTATTAATAGTATATCATATAATTTACAATAATTGTTTACTTGTATTACATTAAAATTTAACATATATATATTTTAGCATTTTATGAAATTTAAAAATACATTTTAACCTTTAGAAATACGATTTAATTCTTTATCAATATAAATTACAGTATCATTACAATTTTTTCTATTATGTTTACTAGTAAAATCATTCCATTCAGATAAATAAAAATCTATATTATTCTTATTTACTTTATCTTTTAATATTGTTTTAGCTGTTTTAAAATAATTCATAACTGCAACACCACCTAAAGCATTAGGATAAGCTTCTTCTGGTATTGTTGAAATTTTATAAAACTCTAATGCTATATCATCTGTTATTTTTCTAGGATTAGTTAAAATTATTTTATCACTTCTAAATACGCCGTGAGGAGTTGCGGAATCTTTTACATCAATAACTATAGCATCATCATGTATTATAACATCATAAATTGTATCCCCTCTATGCAACCATCTTAATAATTTTTCTGGTGTTGTAAAATTAAATCCACCAAATTCTTTTCCACTTTTAGCTTCAGGATTCCAAACATTTGTAACATTTACTTCATCTATTTTATATTCATAATCAGCGCCTTTATTACCAAACATCACTTTTATATATTTATTCATTTTAATTCTCCTTTATATTTTCTATCTTAATCAATTTATTTTTTGTAAACTCTAGTTTAAATATTTCACAATAATTCCAATTATCCATACAATTAAAGAAACAATTTTCTTCAAATGTACAATTACCTTGATTATCAATATCAACAAATTTTTTCAATAAATATAAAATTGCTGTAGAATGACTTACAATTGCAATTCTTTTACCTTTACATTCTTTTATTATTTCCATTAAACAATTATACATTCTATCACTTACTTCTTTTTGTGACTCACCATTGCCAATTTTATAATTTTCATCAACAAACTGTTTCATTTCAAAATCTTTAGGTAATTCATTCCAATTATTTATACCAAATTTTCTTTCACCTAAAGCTTCTACTATATTTATTTTTATATTATTTTCATTAGCAATATATTTAGCAGTAGATATAGTTCTTACGTAATTAGACGAAAATAAAATATCTATATTTTGTAATTCATCTAATTTACTTATTTTGCTTGCTAGCATTTCACCCTCAATAGATAAGCAAGTTTTTTCATTTTGGATTTGTAAATTATCATTATTGATTATATTATTAATTTTTTTTAATTGTTCTGAATGTCTAATTAAATATACTATTGTTTTCATCACATTTTCCTTTCTAATTATAATAAATTTTGTTTCATTATAGTTTTTCTACACTAAAAATATTCCTTAACATATATAATTTATTTTTTTTCTATAGCATCAGCATGTAATTTAGCATATTTCTCAACTTGACTATTTATTAATTCATAATCATTTCTATAATCTAAACCAATAGCAGCCTTAACTCTTGCAAGTGTTTTAGAAGCTTTTAATCTTGCTTTTTCACTTCCCTCAAATAAAATTTGATAAACTTCTGGTATATGTTTTTCCAATTCGTATCTTCTAGCTCTAATTGGGGCTAAAGTGTCTTCTAAAACATAGTTTAAAAATTTTTTGACTTTCATATCCCCTAAGCCACCACGTTCATAATGAGATTTTAATTCATCTAAATTTTTATACTCAATTTCTCCCGTTTCTGGATTTTTAAAATATTCTTCAAAATGTTTATCTTTTGAAAATGCTGAAAGATATATAAATACTGGATTACCTTCGGTTACACCTGGATCTTGTACTCTTAAATGATTTGGATCCGTAAACATTCCCATTACTTTTCTTTTTACTTCTTCCTTACTATCAGATAAATAAATACAATTTCCTATTGATTTACTCATTTTAGCTTGACCATCAGTACCTGGTAATCTATGACAAGCAGTATTTTGTGGTAAAACAGCTTGTGGCTCAACCAATGTATCACCATATAGTCTATTAAAAGTACGAACTATTTCTCTAGTTTGTTCTATCATTGGTAATTGGTCATCACCAACTGGAATTATATTTGCATCAAATGCTGTTATATCTGCGGCTTGACTAATAGGATAAGTCATAAATCCTACTGGCAATGTGTTTTGAAATCCTCTATATACAATTTCTTGTTTTACAGTTGGATTTCTTTGTAATCTTGCAACAGTAACTAAATTCATGTAATAGAATGTTAGATCACTTAATTCTGGAACTTCTGATTGTAGAAAAATTGTACATTTTTTTGGATCTATTCCACATGACAAATAATCTAAAGCTACTTCTATTACATTATCCTTTACTTTTTGTATATTTCCTGAATTATCAGTTGTTGCTTGTGAATCTGCAATTTCTATATACATTTCATCATATAATCCAGAATTTTGTAATTGCACTCTTTGTGCTAACGAACCAACTAAATGTCCTAAATGTAATCTTCCTGTTGGTCTATCTCCTGTTAATATAATATTTCCCATATTAATCTCCTTTTCTACATCTTTATTTTTTTAATTATCATAATTGCTCATTTATAACCTACCTTTTAGTAAACTCTCTTATTAATCTTTTAGCTTGAGTAGTTACAGTTTTGTCAAGCCAATCTTCTCTTGGTCCATAAGATAATATATCTGTTATAATTCTTACTCTATCTTTACTTTTTAGTACATAATCCAGTTCAACAACCCTATCATTAACTATAGCTGAAACCATTGTATTTCCAACATCTGGTCCAATACTATAAGCAAAATCAATAATAGTAGAACCTTTTGGTAATTCTATTATATCACCTTTAGTTGTATAAACATATATTCTATCAGAAAATAATTCTGATTTTACTTGTCTTACAAATTCTTGATTATCAGAAAAAACGTGATTAATTTCAATTAATGATTTAAAAAATTGATATTTATTTCTTAAATTTTCTTGCATTACATCCCTAGCTTTTCCTTTACTTATATCCCAATAAGCAGTAAGACCAAATGAAGCAATTTTATCCATATCAAATGTTCTTATTTGTGTTTGAACTAATCTTTCATCTTCACCAAAAACAGTAGTATGTAAAGATCTATACATATTAGTTTTAGGACTACAAATATAGTCTTTAAATTTATCATTTATTGGAGGATATTTAGAATGAATTAATCCTAAAGTTTGATAACAATTAGCTATATCATCAACCATTATTTTTAAAGATAATAAGTCATGGATATCAGATAATTTACATCCTTCTTCCATTCTTTTATATATACCATAAATATTTTTTGTTCTTACTTTTATTTCATGTGGAATATTTCTATCATTTAATATTAAATTAATTGTTTGAAGCATTTCATTCAAACATCTTTGACTTTCTATTTCTATTCTTAATTTAATATCTTCAATTCTCTTATATTTATCAGGATATAGATATTGAAGTGATAAATCTTCTAATTCTGATTTAATTCTATAAGCTCCAATATAATAAGCAAGAGGTACAAATATATTCATTGTTTCTAATGAATTTTCTTTTTGTTTAAATTCACTTTTAAATTGTAAAGTTTGCATATTATGAAGTCGATCAGCTAATTTAATAATTATTATTCTAACATATCAGTTATGCTAGTTATTATTTTTCTTGTATTAGCATAATTTTGATCTTGTTTTGAAGAAAAATTCATTTTTGCTAACTTAGTAACTCCATCAACTAAATTAGCAACATTTTGATTAAAATCATGAATAATATCTTCTTTTGTTATTTTAGTATCTTCTAATGTATCATGAAGTAACCCTGCGCATACAGTATCCCTATCAGCATGCATATCTGCCAAAATATAAGCAACATTCAAAGGATGAATTATATATGGTTCTCCACTTTGTCTAAATTACCCATCATGCAAATTATTAGCGTATTCATAAGCTTTTTTTACTATTTCCACTTCTTCTGGATTATACTCCTTTAACTTTGTTAACAAATCATTTAATGTCATTTTTTTAAACCTCCTAAATATACAAAAAAAGGCAACATAAAATATTTTCAGTTACCTTTTTACACAAAATAATTGAAGAGTAATAACAACATAAATTTATTTCCATACTCCTCACCTCTTTTTAAATAATTATATAGCATTTTACTCTTATATTATAAAGTTGTCAATAATTTTATTAATATTTTAAAAATTAACAATTTTATTATATAATTATTATAACTTTGAAACTTTTTATAATAAAAAAAGAACTATAATGGTGTAAGGTGGTAAAATGATCAAATATTTAAATGAATTTAACGAAGTGTACAATAAAACATATGATTTAGTTCTTAAATATGTAGTGTGTAAATGTAATAATATAGATGATGTAAATGACATAATTCAGGATATCTATATTTCTTTATATAAACAATTATTAAAACATAATGATATAGAAAATATTAATAATTATGTAATTGGTATAGCAAAAAATAAAATTAACAAATACTATGGATTATCTTATAAAATTAAAAATTTATTTACTAAAACAGAAATAAATAATTTAAAAAACAATATTAATATTGAAAAAAATATTATCGATAAAAACAATTTAGAAGAAATATGGAAATATTTAAAAAATAAAAATATTATCATATTTAAAATATTTTATTTATATTATGTAGAATCATTAACTATAAAAGAAATATCTAATCATTTAAATATTAATGAATCAATAGTAAAAAATCACCTATATCGAACATTAAAAGAATTAAAAAATATTTATAAAGGAGAATAATATGAAAAATTTATTTCCAATTATTTTTAATAAAAAGATAAATAAAGAAAATAATTATAATCAAATTATTAATACATTAAATAAAAAAAATATTAATTTTGCTTATTTACTTTTACCTATTTTAGCGTATACAATAATAATTTTTATTGCATTTCAAAAAAAAGAAAACACTTCATATTATAATGGTCTACCAGTAAATTATGTGTATAGCTGTTATGCTTATGATACCAGTACGCCTAATAAAGCTGTAGCCATTAGTAAATATGTTTTTATAGCTAAAATAAATAACATTTTAAGAACTGATTACTTTAATCCAACTGAAGTAAAAAAATTTATCTTTAAAAAAACAATATATCATCCATATACCGTATATGATGTCGACGTTATTTATAATTTAAAAGGTGAATTAGTAAATAATGTTGAATTAACGCATTTCGGTGGTATCAATAAAGATAAAAAAAGTTATACATTTGATGCTTCTATTAATGGTTTTAATTTTATAAATAGTGGTGAATATTATATTGTTCTAGCAAGTACTTTCTATTATAATGATTCTTTAATTATAACTGGTTCTAATGAAGATTCGTTAATTCCTCTTGGTAATATTGATGATGATATTATGAATGATATTTTAAATAATAAAGATGTTCCTACTAAATATAATTATGTAGTAAATAAAATAAATGAATATAAACTAGCAATAAAAAATGAAGAACTACCTACAGGTAATCCTTCTATACTAGATGATTTACTTAATAAAACTTCAAAATATGATATAAATTATAAAAATTAGTTTTATAACAAATATTACTATTTCCAAATTTCAATATTTTCTATCATACTAATTTATTTGATAATACCATATTTACTAATATTTTCTAAAAATATATCTAAAATTAACATTCTAGATATATTTTTTCGTTTTGAAATATTTTAATTAAAAATTTGTTTTAAATATCTTAAATATAATTCAAATATATTAGCTTTCTTAACATCTTCATTAATAGTTAAATCTATCATACGAATAACATTGTTATTCTCTTTTAAAGTAAGTTTACCAACCACATCCCCCTTAGATAATGGTGCTTTTAAATTATCTACTTCTACTTCATATGTAAAATTACCTGTTCCATCATTTTTATTATATAAATCATTTACTTCTTCCTTAGCAACTATACCAATACTTTCTACTTTACCTTTTTCAACATTAACTTCTTCTAAAATAGTTTCAGTATCAACTATTTTTTGTAACCCATATTGAGCATATACATAATCAAATACACTTGATACATCTTTATTTCTTGTTTCACTATCTGGTTCACCCATAACAACTGTAATTATACGCATATCATTTATATTTGCAGTAGCAGTTATACAAAAGCCTGCTTCTGAAGTATAACCTGTTTTAAGTCCATCAACTCCAGGATAAAATCTAACCAATTTATTAGTATTAACTAACCAAAAAGATCTATCAGTATCTTTTCTTAAATAATCTTCATAAATAGAAGTAAATTCAAATATTTTAGTATGTTTAACTAATTCTTTAGCCATTATTGCCATATCATAAGCAGTTGAATAATGATTTGCTTCATCTAATCCATGACAGTTTTTAAAATTAGTATCTTGTAATCCTAATTCTTTAGCTCGATCATTCATCATTTTAACAAACATTTCTTCTGTACCAGCAATTTTTTCAGCTAAAGCAACAGCAGCATCATTACCTGAAGCAACAGCTAAACCTTTAAACATATCATAAACACTCATCTGTTCTCCGGTTTCTAATAATATTTGACTTCCTCCCATACTAGAAGCATTACTAGATACAGTTACCATATCATCCCATTTAATTATATCTTTTTCTATTGCTTCCATAACTAATAACATAGTCATTATTTTAGTCATACTAGCAGGATGTCTTCTTTCATGAGAATTTCGTTCATAAATAATTTCACCGGTAGTAGGTTCCATTACAATAACACTTGAAGCATTAGTAGCTAAATCCATAGCAGAAATATTAAAAGGAAGTAATACTAATAAAGATAATAAAATACCACATATTTTTTTCATTAAACTCACCTATTAAAATTTATGAATTAAGTTAAAAAAAATGTCAAAAAAAATTAGGAATAAATCCTAATTAATATTGTCTTCCCCAGATTACCATTTTATCAGCTTTCTTTCCACAACAAACGCATTTATCACTTAAATATTCTTGTTCAAAAGGAATACATCTTGATTTTGCAGCTGTCAATTCTTTTATTTTGTCTTCACATTTAACATTTCCACACCACATTGCTTTAATAAAGCCTTGTTCTTTATTTATATTATTAATAAATTGTTCTAAATTATAAGCAACGGTAGTTTTTTGTTCCATTCTTTTTTTACATAAATTAAATAAATTTAATTGAATATCTTCTAAAATTATATTTAATTCATTAATTATATTATTTAAAGATACTTCTTTTTTTTCATTATTATCTCTTCTAACAATAATACAACGATTATTTTCAATATCACGAGGACCTAACTCAATTCTAACAGGAACTCCCCTCATTTCCCAATCGTTAAATTTATAACCTGGTGATATATTGTCTCTTAAATCAACTTTAACTCTAAAATTATTTTTTAACAAATCATATAATTCAATAGTTTTTTCTTTAACTATTTCTTTATTCATAGCAATAGGAACTATAACTACTTGAATTGGTGCAACTTTAGGTGGCAAGTTTAATCCTCTATTATCTCCATGTGCCATTATTATTGCACCAATTAATCTTGTAGATATTCCCCATGAAGTTTGATATGCATACTCCAACTTTCCATCTTTATTTTGAAATTTTACATCAAATGGTTTTGTAAAATTTTGCCCAAAATAATGTGATGTTCCTGCTTGTAATGCCTTTCCATCATACATCATTGCTTCAATAGTATATGTTTCCTCTGCGCCAGCAAATTTTTCTTTATCTGTTTTAATTCCTTTTATTACTGGTATGGCTAATAATTTTTCTGCTACATCAGTATAAATATCAAGCATTTTTAAAGTTCTCTCTTTTGCTTCTTCTTTTGTTTCGTGAATAGTATGACCTTCTTGCCACAAAAATTCTCTTGATCTTAAAAATGGTCTTGTTTCCTTTTCCCATCTTAAAACATTACACCATTGATTATAAACAAAAGGTAAATCACGCCAAGAAGACAACCATTTTGAAAACATTGTAGTTATAATAGTTTCGGATGTAGGTCTAATACATAATTTTTCGTCTAATTGTTCTCCACCTGCTTCTGTTACCCATGCAACTTCCGGTGCAAATCCTTCTACATGATCCTTCTCTTTTTGTAATAAACTTTCTGGTATCAATAAAGGAAAACTAACATTTTGAACACCAGATTTTTTAAATAATTCATCTGTGTAATTTTTTATATTTTCCCAAATTGCATAACCATAAGGTCTAATTGCAATACAACCTTTGACATCAGTATAATCTGCTAATTCAGCTTTTAAAATTATATCAGTATACCACTTTGCTATATCATCATAAATATTAGTTATTTCTTTTACAAATTCTTTTTGCATAAATCAACTCCCTGTCATTAATTCAAATATTGTTTTACAATTTCTAGTATCTTATTTAATTCTGTTAACAATATATCAAAGTTATTTTGAACATAAGTAGAATCATTTTCTTTACTCTTTAATTCATGTTGTAAACAAATATCAGCTAATTTATCAAATCCTAAATATCTACTTTCACTTTTTAAAGAATGAACTAAAATAGCATAATTTTCCATATCATTATTATTTTTAAAATTAGTTAAATTAGTTATTTTTTCATTTATACCATTAACATATTCTTTTAATATTTCATTATAAGTTTTAATATCACCTAATAATTCCAAAGCAGAATTAATATTAATACCTTTTTCTTTTAAATAATTTATATTATTTTTATTAATATTTCTTTTTATTTTATTATCTAATTTTTCTTTTATTAATGGTTTAGCAATATAATCATCAAATCCCTCATTTAAATATTTTTGTTCAGCACCCTCTACAGCATCAGCTGTAAGTGCTATAACAACAGTATTAAAATTAGGATTCTCTTTCAATTTATGTAATGTTTGTACACCATCCATTTCTGGCATCATTATATCCATAAAAATTAAATCATAATTATTATTACTTTTTTCTAAACATTCTTTACCACTTTCACAAAAATCAATATTAAATTTGTAAGGTTTTAAAAAGTTACAAGTTATAGTTATATTTACTTTATTATCATCTACTACTAATACTTTTTTATTACTATAATCCGTTATTTGATTTTCAAAAGATTTAGTTTCAACAGTTTGCGTAGATTTAAAATTACCTAAATATTTATTTAAAATAGAAAATAATTTATCTTTCTCTATTGGTTTAGCTAAATAACCATTAAATCCTTTACTTAAATATTGTTCTTCCATACCATTAATTGCATTTGCTGTTAATACTATAACAGGTGTATTAAAATTAGGATTCTCTTTTAACTTAACTAGAACTTCACTACCTTTCATTTTAGGCATCATATCATCTAACAAAATCAAATCATAATTATTTAATTTTACTTTTTCTAAACATTCAAATCCACTTTCACATGAATCAATAGTAGGATTATATTTATTCAATATTTTTTCAGCCACTTTAATATTTAACTTATTATCATCAACAATTAATATTTTTTTACCTGTTAAGTCTAAATCAGTATTAACACTTTCTTCTTTTTCTGGTTCTAATTTAACTAAAGATAATCTTTGATCTATAGCAACAGTAAATTCAGAACCTTCACCATAAACACTATTAACAACAATATTACCATTCATCATATTAACTAATTGTTTAGTAATAGCTAAGCCTAGACCTGTACCTTCAATAGTTGTATTTCTATCTTCATCAACTCTTTGAAATTTAGTAAATAATTTAGCAATATCTTCTTTTTTAATACCACGTCCTGTATCTTTCACTGATACAATTAAACGACATATTTGATCATTCACTTTAACACATTTTACATCTAAACTTATACATCCTTGATCAGTATATTTAACAGCATTAGTTAATAAATTAATCATTATTTTTTTTACATTAATATGATCTCCATATAAAACTTGTGGTAAATCTTCAGCAATACTTACCTTAAATTCTAATGGTTTATCTCCAATTCTTACTCTAATTAATCTAATAACATCATTTAATAATTTCTTTATATCATAATCATTTTCTACTAATTCTAATTTACCTGCTTCAATCTTAGAAATATCTAATATACCATTTACAATTTCTAGTAAAGTATTAGAAGCAGTTACTACATCTTTTGCATTATCTTTTGCTTCTTCTAAACTACTAGCATTAACAATACAATCCGAAAAACCAACTATAGCATTTAGTGGTGTTCTAATTTCATGAGACATACTAGATAAAAAATCACTTTTAGCACGATTTGCTTTTTCAGCAGTATCTTTAGCAAGATTTAATTCTTCTATCATTTTAACATCGGGATTTTCAATAGTAAAGTACATTATTAACATAATAAAAGATTCCATTGCTGTTACCATCAATAATTCAGGATAAATTCTTTGTGTTATTGTTACAATAGTACCTAAAATAAAAAAGGACAAAAGTGGTAAATACTTTCTATTTTTTATTTTCTTTAAATGCGTTAATAATATCAATAGAATAGCTATCATTATAATTCCAGTAAAAGCATATGTTGCATCAACAGAACTGCCTATAGCATAAGAATTAGTTCCAGTAAATATATGCTGAATTGGTAAAATTGAAATAACAATAGCTGCTATTAAATATAAAGCTGACGTTATCTTAAATAAAATTGTTCGTATTTTTGAATAACTATCACAGCTTATTATTATAACATAATATAAAAATAAAATTGCCCATCCAACCAAATATATAAGATAAGATTTAACTAATAGATTTAAAAATAATTCAGAAGCTCCGAAAAAACTAGCAAATGTACACGCCATTTCTAAAAATAAACCTAACAAATTAGTAAATATTAAATACCCATATAAACTTGTTTCATAACTTTTTATTCTTTCTTTTGAAAAATAAACAACATTTATTAATAAACTAACACATAAACCACTAATTATAAAACCAATTCCCATAAACACAGCCTCCACATTATCTAAACTAATTATATCAAAAAAAAAGAAAATATTCTATCTTTTTACAAGAATCTTTTCTTTTTCTATAGGAATTATTGTTGGAATTCCATTTTGGTATTCAACATTAACACATTTTTCAGAAATTCCTTCTTCTAGTAAAGCTTGATAACTTCTTTTACCACTTGCATTATAAGGGAACCCTTCTTTAAAATTACGAATTCTAAAATATTTAATTTTACTTGCTACTTCATAACCATATTTTTTATATATTCTTTGTTTAATACCCATTAATATTTTTTCAACATTATTTTTTCTTCCAGGTTGGAATTCTAAATGAATTACAATTTCATTATCAACATTAACAACTTCATATGATAATATATGTTTAGTATCTTTTTCAACTTCTTTTCCAATACAGAATAATGGTAATTTTGTATTATTATTTAATATAATTTCTTTTCCGATTCTTTCTAATACTTCAAGAGTACCATGTTTTTCAATTACAGCATATACATTACAATCTGTCCATAACTCACCATTAGCATCTTTAATATAAAAATTATCTGTTGCTACTGGATTATCTTTATAGCATTTCATTGCTGTAGGAGTTTTAGCAACTAATCTACCAACTTGTCCATATGGCAATTTATTACCCTTTTCATCTAAAACAGCTAATTGCACCATTCCATATACTTTTAATCCGCATCTGCCTTTGTTTAAACTATATTTAGGATTTAAATCTTGTAAAGAACGATATGGTGTAAAAAACATACCACCACGTTCACAATCTCCACCACCAATCGAAAGTGGAACTGGAGAAATAGGAAATGGTAATTTTCCTGTACCACATTTAGCTTTTCTCATAACTTTATTAATAAATTTTTCTTCTCCAACACTTGTAGGTTCACCAACTGCTGTAAGCATCATCATGTAAGGCATCTTGAAATTTTTAAATCTTTCATCACTATATATTTTTTTACAAGCATTAACAATCATATTTCTTGAAATAGAAACATAATTAGGTTTATTAATAGCTAAACTATATAACAAGAAATCTGGATTATATATTGGTTCTAATGCTACCGTACACCCTTTATATAAAATATCAGACATACTTGATATTATCGATGTATTAGAATGAGTTGGTATAATCATTTCTCCTATTAAACCTTTCATTTCAGGTAATCCTGATAAATCAGGATCTTGAAATCTACCAATAGTTACCAAACTACGATTCCTATGAACAATAGCTTTTGGTCTTTTATGATTAGTAGAACCACTACTATATGTAATTAAAAATTCATCATCAATATTTCCTTTATCATATTGAAAAATATTTTTAGGTTTTTGATCTGATAAACTTAGCAATTCTTGTTTAGAAATAACTTTTGAATTTTGTTCTTTAAAATCTGATACTTTATTTTTAAAATCATAAAAATCTTTATCAATTTCAATATATGGATCTTCACCATTAATTAATGAATCTGTTAAAGAATACATTACAATTTGTTCTACTTTAGAATTATCAATTGAATCTTTTATTTTCTCATATTGATCATCTGTACAAATTATAAAATTACAATTACATCCATTAATAATCTCTGTAATATAATCTTTATCAAAAGATCCAAAACAATTTATTTTTGCTCCTAATAAATTAATTGCCATAATTGTATATATAAATTCTGGACAAGGTGACATACACATTGGTACCTCACTACCTTTTTTCACACCTTTTTTTTCAAAAGCTGAAGCAAACAATTCAACTTGTTTAAATAATTCACGATAAGTTATTTTTGTTCCTCTGTAAAACAAAGCAACAGTATCTAAATTATTTTTATTTTTTTCGTATAAATCAACAATCCAACTTCTATTGTGATTTACTTCAACATCTTCCAACCCTTTTTGAATCTTCTTTGGATATTTACTAAAATCAATACCAAATAAAGCTTTTAATTTTTTTTCTGCAAATAAATGATTAATTTTTTCTTCTGTCAAATTTTCCATAAACTTCTCCCTTTTTCATTTTTGCCGTTATTCTAACACAAACTAAAAATATTGTCAATTTTATGTATGAAATAGGCTAAAATATGTATGAAATAGGCTAAAATATGATTTAAATATTAAAACGTGAGACTAAAATGCTATATTGAATTTTAGTTTATGTGAAAATATTGTCAATTTTTATTTATTTCTAGACTTTAATTATTTTATATAGTATAATTTTATTAAGGTGATGATATTTGAAAAAAGATGAAATAAAAAAAATTATTATTATTGTAGTTGCAGTAATTATTTTAATTTCAATTATAATGTTAATTAAAGGTTGTGATAGCACAAAAAGTGATTTAAAGAAAAAAGGATATTCAAAAGATGAAATTAATACCATAATAGAAAAATTAAGTGATGAAGATATTACTAAAATATTAAATATGGATTATAATAAAAATTTAGTTAGTATTATTAATGAACAATATTATATTCCTTATAATTTAGATAGATACTTAGAATATTCTAATAAAAATGAAAATATTAAAGATGTAATTAGTATTGTTAATGTTGGTGCTGATAGTGATTGGTATACTAACACAAAAGAAACTAATGTTAATGAAGGAATCAAAATGTTAGTAAATAAATTTCATTATTTAAAAAATGATTATTTACCAGATGACATAGTACCTATTAGTAATTGGTATGCTTATGAAGGACATTCGACAAAAAAAGAAGTTTATGATAAATATGTAAGTATGTGGAAAGCCGCCGATCAACAAGGTTTAAGATTATTAGTTAATTCATCTTATAGAACATTTGAAGATCAACAAAATGAGTATGATATGTCTAATGATGATTATGCATCAAGACCAGGATTTTCAGAACATCAAACAGGTTTAGCTTTGGATATAGTTACTGACAATATTATTGGAAATGAATTTGAAAATACTGATGAATTTAAATGGTTACAAGAAAATGCACATTTATATGGTTTTATTTTAAGATATCCTAAAGATAAAGAATATATAACTGGATACAATTATGAATCATGGCATTATCGTTATGTTGGAAAAGATTTAGCTACTAAAGTAAAAGAAAGCGGATTAACATATGATGAATATTATGCTTATTATTGTGAATATAAAAAAGCTTGTTAAGATAGATTATTCTATCTTTTTTAGTACATAAAAAAAGTTTAGAATATTTCTAAACTTGCAATTTCAATTTCTTTATTCGTATCTATTTTATGATATATAACAATACAGCCAATTATTATTAATATAATTGCTATTATTTTTATAATATCTTTTTTCATTCATTCCATCCATATACTTTAATTAAACTAACATAAGGATACGAATAAGCAGAAATAGGATAATTTTCTAAATCAACTGTATTAGAATTAACTAATATATCAACTGTTTTACCATCTACTTTATAATCACCTATTACTACTAAAGCATGTCTAGTTGGACCTGTTGTACCAACATGAATTACATCTCCTGCTTCAGCGTAATATAAATTTACATCAACATCAGCACATAATCCATAACCAGTATTATTATTTGCATATTCTCTAAAATAAGGAACATATGTCCAAGTATAAACGTATCCTTGATTAACTTCATTTTCATTATAAGATCCATCATACATTTTCCATTGTAAATATTGTGATGCACTACCAGTATAATCCATAGGAATACCACCACTATATAACACTTGAGAAGCAAAATTTTGACAATTTGAATCAAATTTAATCCATTCAGGATCCCTTTTATTTACCCAAACAGTTTGCTTTAAAGCTTCTTCCCTATTATATTCATGATCACAAGTTTTTCTTGTAATACCAGTTCCATTTAAAAAATCATTATAATCTTCTCTATCTTTTTCTAATTTATCATTTATTAAATTTAAATAATCTTGTTTAATTTGATCTAATTTATTTTTTCCACCACTACTATATAAATCAGTTATCATAACAAAGAAATCTTGAACTTTATTATATTTAGTTATCTTATACTCACCATTTACTTTTTCTAAAGTAAATTCATTTTCAATATTGTAAATTTTAGATTCAATTTCTTTCATAAATTCAAAATTTAAATAATTATTTTCTAATACAGTAACATTTACTGTATTCCCATTAGTAGTTACCTCAGTAAAATTCAAATCATATTTTGCTTTATCTAAACTTAAATCATTTGGTTTTAATTTTCTTGTTTCTATTAATAATGATAAAGCTGTTTGATTAATTAAAGCTTGTTCTGAACTACTATCTTTAAATAGATAAGTCATATCATTTTCTTTTAATTCTTTAATTGAATTATAATAAACGTTTAAAAACTCTACTATTACATCTTCAATTTCTTTGTCAACATTAACCGTATATTTTACATCATTTAAATAATTGGTTCCAACTTCATCTGGTTTATCTTCTTCTTTACTAGGTTCTTCTGTTGGAGTATCTATGTTAGGATTATCATTTGGATTATTTACATCTTCTTTTTTATTAAAAAACAAAAATAAACATATTACTACAACTGATAATATTATAAATAATATTAATTTAAATCTCATATTTTTTTTCATTTAAATCACCTATAAAAAGTATATCAAAAAAACTATTCTAAAACAAGAATAGTTAAATTTAATCTTTCTTAAAGACAAATACTTTACTAAATATGTAATTAGCTACAATAACAATTATTTGAGCAATTATTTTTGTTACCAAATCATCAATATGTAACATATCAACAAATATATATAATATAACCATTTCCATGATTAATGAAACAACTCTAAAGAAGAAAAAACTAGTTATTTCTTTAATATTTTTTTTAGACTTACTTTCAAATACAAATATTTTATTAGTTATATAAGCAAATAGGACAGAAATTATCCATGATAATACATTGCTTATTAAATAATCAATATGAAATAATTTAGCAAATAAAGCATAAGTAATAATTGAAATTAAAGTAGTTAATCCACCAAATATCAAATAATTAATTATTTCTTTATATTTTTTGTATAAATCAAATAATTTATTAAACATCTTTTTCGGTCTCCTTAATTATATATACCGGTCTATTTTTAACTTCTAAATAAGTTTTAGCTAAATACTGTCCCATTATTCCTAAACAAAATAATTGAACACCACTAACAAAAAATATAATACATACTAAACTAGGCCATCCCGATACTGGATCACCAAATATTAAAGTTTTAATAATAATAACTAAAATCATTATAAATGAAATAACACAAAATAATATTCCTGCTATTGAAGAAATTAATAAAGGAACAGTTGAAAAACCAACGATGCTTTCCATAGAATAAGCAAACAACTTCCAGAAATTCCATTTGGTAGTTCCAGCTACTCTTTCAGTATTTTCAAATGTTAACCATTTAGTTTTGAAACCTACCCAACTAAATATTCCCTTTGAATATCTATTATATTCTTTTAAAGATAAAATTGCATCAACCATTTGTCTAGACATTAGCCTAAAATCTCTTGCACCATCAATTATTTCTGTTTTAGATATTTTATTAATTATTTTATAATACCATTTTGTAAATAATTTTCTAAAAAATGAATATCCATTTCTTGAAACACTACGAGTAGCAACACAATCATAATCACTATTTTCCAAA
>CALVIQ010000035.1 GCA_944331815.1 uncultured Bacilli bacterium | reverse complement strand
AAACTTAATTTTTATTAAGAAAAGGACTTATATAGGTCGGCCTTTTTTCTGACAGTTGAAATTTGTAAATGTTATTATATATTAGTTTTAGAAAGTTTGCAAGTTAGGTTGCGGACGCAGTCTGCCGTATGTTATAATTTAAATGAAATAATTAGTGGAGGTAAGAATGAATAAATATATATATACAAAAGAGGAAATTGCTACATTTTTGAGAGATTATAATAATTTAATACTTGCAAGTGTTTTAAATCCTTCTATTAAATTTTCTAAAATTTTTTTATCAAATTTGAATTATGAAAATAGGCTTGATGAGGCTACTCCAAGTTATTATAATACTATGACTACAATTTTTGAGTTTATGTTAGCATCGAAATTACTAACGATATTGTATGATAATGCTTTTGATTATTTGGATGAAAATAGTATAAATAGTATGAAAATTCCTAAAGAAATTTTTGTAAATGAAGCTGATTATAATAAATTTAGTAAAAAACAGATATTAAAATTTATAAGAAATGCTTTAAATCATAATGATAACCAAAATCATGATTTGGTAAGATTTATCAAAATTATAGATAATGGAGAGGAAAAAATAAAAATAGAAATAAATTTAAAAAATACAAAACCAATACCATTTAATATTATATTGGATTTAAAGACATTATTAAGTTTATCATTTGAAATTAATAAAGCTAATACTATTAATATATATTCTTTAAGATCTAATGGGCAAATAGATATGAATTCTAAAAACGCTTACAAAATGTTAGATAAAATATTTATAAGAAAATTTTATTCCATTAAAAAAATTGCTAGTGATCAATTGTCAAAAGATCATAAAACAGTAAAGGATGGTACAAGTAAAGGAAAAGAAAATACTTTAGCTGAGTTAAATTTTGAATATAAAGATTTTTATTTAACAATACCGCAAAGGGTAAAAATAGAAGAAGATTTAAAAGAATGGGAAAATTTAGGTGAAAATGGCAATGATCTTGTTCATCATTTAATAGGAAAAGTTTTACCTTTCGCAATTTTCAAGCACAACATTATTATGATAAACATAATTATAGCAGATTGTTATGTTAAAGGAGACTTGAGTTTAAAAGATTTTGCATCAGAAGGAGTAAACATATTTTTGACAAAAAAAGTAAGTGATGATTCCCCATTAAAACTATATGTTAAAGAATTTGGAATAGATGATATTTTATATGATACACATGATTACGATTACATTTGGGCAATGGCAAGTTCAATTTATTATGGTTATTTATTTGATACGTGTGTATATGACAATATAATTATGGTTACAGAAGAAAAAAAAGTTGAAAGAGCTCATATAAGAAATTCTTTTGTACATTTAAGATGGTTTAAAGGACTAAAAGATTGTTTTTGGTTGTACGATTGGGGAAATAAATTAAATGATGAATTTAATCCTGATTCTAAATTATTTTGGAAATTTAAAATTAGTGCAATAGATATGATAAAATGTGCAGAAAATTATTATAAAAGAATGGTAAAAAAAGATAATACATATAAAGATGACAATGGTTTAAAAAATGAAAAAATATAATAATTGTATTTATGAAAGGATGCTTAATTAAATAAAAATATACAAAATTATTAAAGGAACAACTTTATTTGTTAAACTGTAATGATGAAAATGTATATAGTAGAAAAGATATATTCTAGTATTTGATTAAATGAACGATATACTTTAATTATATTTTTATATGTTGATACTAATATAACCGGTTAGTGATATGAAATCTAATAAAATATAAAGGTGAATAATGATGAGTAAAACTATAAAAATTATTGTTTTAGTTTTAATATTGATTTTAGCATTTTTAATTATTAAAAATATTGATAAAGAAAAAATAAATAATGATATAGAAAATGAGGAATATAGTAATATGAAAATAAAGTTAGAAATTAATAATTATAAATTAAATGCAACACTAGTAGATAATTCATCTACACAAGCATTAATTGAAAAATTAAAAGAAAGTGATATAACAATTAATATGAATGATTATGGTAATATGGAAAAGGTAGGACAATTAGATTTTTCTTTACTACGAAATGATCAAAATATTACAACTGAATCAGGTGATTTAATTTTATATCAAGGTAATAATTTTGTTATTTATTATGATACTAATAATTGGAGTCTTACTAAATTAGGCAAAATAGATAATATTGATAAACAACAATTAAAAAATATTTTAGGCAGTGGTAGTGTAGTTGTAACGTTATCATTAGATGAATAATACTGTGGAAAATTTTTAAATATGCACATAATCTTTATTTAAAGATACTATTTTAAATCAATATAATATAGCTTTTCTTTAGTTAAATTTTCTATAAATTTAGCGCCAAATTTTTCATAATAATTAATTAAATTAGTTTTTAAATATAATTTTTTATAACCTAATCTTTTAGCTTCTTCTATTATTGCATTATTTAATATTTTAGAATATCCTTTATTGCGATATTCTTTTTTTACATACATTGTAGCATACCAAGGAGTTAAATCAGTTCCTTCATCTCCGTCAGTTTTAAATAATGATATAAATCCGATTAATTTATTATCTACTAATCCAATTACGGATATTACTTTGTCATTTGTTAAAATGTCTTTTCTTTTTTTATTAATGTATTGTTCCATTTGTGCTTTTGTTTTTGGAGTTCCCCATTCTTTTGAACATAATTCTACATATTCTTTTAAATATTTTTCATTTTCTTTTAAATTGATTAGTTGCATATATTATCTCCTTTTATATCAAAATTATATCATATTTTAATTATGTAAATAAAAATAAAGATTATTTTGTTTGACAAATTGAATTACACAAGATATAATTTCATTAGACTTAATAAATATTGTGATTATTTATTCTATATAAAAAAGGAGAAAATAATATGAATACAATTTCATTAAAATTAAATACTTGGGTTTATGATGAATTGATAGATTATTTGAAATCTATAAATGGTATTGAAAATGTAGAAATATCCAATGATATTACTATTTACTATGATAATATATCATTAAAAGTAATTATTAAAGAGATATATTTGTTTTTAAATATATTAAATATTCCTTCTATTTTATCTTTTGATAAGCATTTAAATAATAATTTAAAAGAATATAAAATTGTAATAAATAATTTATGTTGTGAACATTGTCTTATGTCTGATATAGAATATTTATTATATATAAATGGTATTAATAGTGCTTATTCAGATTATGATTTTGATGATAAAGATGAAGTTGAAATATATATTACTTATGATAGTTCAATTATTTCTAAAGAAGAATTAGATAAATTAAGTGAAGAATTTAACAGTTAATTATTTTTGAAAGAGGTTTGTTATGAAGTTTTATTGTTTTAATCGTAATAAAAATTATAAAGAAGAAATTGAAAGTATTATTAATTCTAAAAAGGATGAAATTTTTTCATTTTTTGGTAAATCATTAGAAAATTTAGATTTTGATATTTATATTTATGATACTATCGATGATTTAGTCAATAATATGAAAAAAAGGGGATTTAAAAATATTCCACCTTATATGTGTGCTTGTCAAAGAGATGAAGATAATTCTATAAATTTTTTTGAACCTAAAGATAATCCTGGTCCTAATGAATGGAGTAAAGATGAATATAAAAAAGTTATATTTCACGAACTTATTCATGCTATTCAATATAATTTATATGGTAAACAACCAGAGTGGCTTACAGAGGGAATTGCTAAATATTTAGATGGTACTTATTCTAAAGGAATTAAATATTTATTAGAAAATTATATTCATAAACATAAAATACTTTCTATGGATGAATTAGAAAACGAGTTTGGTATGCATGATTATGATAGTTATGATTATGCTTATTTAATAGTTAGTTATTTAATTGAAACTTTAGGTAAAGAAAAATTTTTAGAAAAATTATCTAATAAAAATTTTAGTTCAAATTTAATTTTAGAAGCTATATGTTATTATAATAAGAAATATTTCGATGATGAATTTTATAATAGTGATTTATTAAATCCTAATTGGTTATTTCATGGTTCACCTTTATTATTAGATGAAATAAATTTAAATCAATCACATGATGCTTTAGGTCAAAAAGAAAATATTGATAAAGCAGTATTTTTAACTTCTTCAAAATTAATTGCTTCTGCATATGCATTTAAAGATAGTATTAAAAAGAATAGTGAAGGATTAAGATATAATTTTAATATTAATTCACATTTAGAACATCCAATAATGACTATGGAAAATGTAAAAATAGATGAAAATTTATATGGATATATTTATGTTTTTATTAATGATGGAAGTTTTAAAAATGAACCTATTGGCTCATTACAATTTAAATCTTATCAAAAACTAAATCCAATATTTTGTGTTAAAGTTTATTATAAAGATTATGAACAAAATTATGAGATAAAAAAGACTTTATAATTATTTAAGAAAACTAAATTTAAAAGTATTTAGTTTTTTTGTATACATACGTATGTTTGTATGATATAATTAAATTGTAGGAGTTAGGAAGGAGAGTTATGAATCAAAATAAAATGCATTTAATAAATAAAATATTTAATAATGAAACTATTAGAACTATATGGAATAAAGATGAAGAAAAATATTATATAAGCGTAGTAGATATTGTTAGAGTTCTTTCGGAAAGTAGTAATCCACAAACTTATTGGAGAGTTATGAAGAAAAGACTTAAAGATGAAGGAAACCAAACCGTTACAAATTGTAACGCTTTTAAATTAAAAGCTCAGGATGGTAAATATCGTTTAACTGATGTTGTTGATGTTGAAGGAATGTTTAGAATAATTGAATCAATTCCTAGTAAAAATGCTGAACCAATAAAGCAATGGTTAGCTAAATTGGGTAAAGAAAGAATAGATGAAGTATTTGATCCTTCACTTACTATACAACGAGCAGTAGATACTTATAGAACAAAAGGTTATGATGAGGATTGGATTACTAAAAGAATTAAAGGAATTCAAGAAAGAAAAAAATTAACTGATGTATGGAAAGATAATGGTATAGATAGTAATTTAGAATATGGCATATTAACAAATGATATTTATAAAGAATGGTCTGGAATGACAGCTAAAGAATATAAACAATATAAAGGCTTAAGAAAAGAATCATTAAGAGATAATATGAGTGATATTGAAATAGCACTTGCTGATATAGGTGAACTTACAGCTAGAGAACTTGCAAAGAAACATAAACCTATTGGATTAGAACAAAATAGGAAAATTGCTAAAGAAGGTGGACAAGTTGCTAGTAATACTAGAAAAGATATTGAAGCAAGACTTGGTGAATCTGTTGTAACAAAAGATAATACATTAAATTATCAATATATAGATGAATCTAAACAAATAGAAAATAAGTAGAATGACTATAATAAATGGATATAATGATAAAAGCATTTTAAATTTTCATGTATTAGTTAAAAAAATCAAAAATATGGTATAATACTTAATAAGATTATTTAAATGTTTGGGAGGATTATATGTTTGAAGAAAAAAGAAAACTAAAATTAAAATGTTTTGAATATTTAGGTTCGTATGGTGAAAATATAAGAACAAAACTAAATAATATATGTAGTAAAACAGGTATGTATAATGTACCAGAAGAATTATTTCAAAAGAGAACATCTAGAAAAAATAGAGTACTAATTTCCTGGAAAACAGTGAAAAAAAACAACTTGGATATGCAAAAATTAAATTCATTTGAAAATGGTATAGTTGTTGAATTTATGAATAATGATTATTTTGATGAAGAAAATCAAAATAACCCATTTTTTATAGAACTTAAAAATAGGCTGGGATCAGATGACAATGTGTCATCAATTATTACATTTAGATCAGAAAATGGTAGTTCATCTTCATCAATACCTAGAATTGCCTTTTCAAAATTTATAAATAATACAGAAGTAAACTATAGAGGTCAAAAAATTATTATCAATGAAAATAATTATATGAATTATATATTAGAAAAAAAAGTTAATGGTTTTAGATCTGGAATAGGTAATGATAAATGGAAAGGTTTTCTATTCATTTCAATTAAAGGTGGACAACAAGATACTATAGAAACGCACAAAGAAAATCCAATAACACTATTTAATCCTGCATGTGAATATGCAAATTCGGACGTAAGTTTAGATATTGATTTAACTTTATCGTATTTTGCAATGCGAAGTATAGATTACAACAATCTACCAGATGACAAAAAAAAGCAACACAAATATTTGTTTGATAAATTGTCAGAAATGTTGAAAAAAATTAATTATGAATTAAATGGAAATAATGTTTCATTGTTTAAATATTGTAATATGCATCCTTCAATGGCAATAAATGAAAACAAACTTCTCGATCCAATACAATTAAGAGAAATTTCTATATCTAATTTTAATATAACAGATTCGGTTAATTCTGAAAGTATAGATATAACGCATAACGAAGCGGTAAACAAAGAGTTATATTATTGGGATGACGAAAAAAATTGTGTTCTTTCATCAGCTAGGCCAACAAATTTATTTTGGTCATACCATTTATCAAATATGATGCAACAAGATTTTAATTTAAGTGATTATATAGAATATGAGGAAGAAATATATAACAAAAGACAACAATTCAAAGAATTTTTTGATTTTACGAACGATATATAAAGATAAGGAGAATCTATGAGAAAAATAAATGAAATTAAGAAATTACTGCCAAACAATATTGAAGAGTGTTTATTAATTTCTGCTATTTTTGATGTTAGTCGAAAATATGATAATTTATTTGTAAAAGAACTAAAAAGGATAAAAAAAGAAATGGGAATTACTATAGACTCTGTTGAGCGCAATAAGTTAAGAAAAGAATATTATTATTCTTTACCCAATAAATATAATATTAAATTTTCGTATACAGAGGAACAATTATCAGAAGTTTTAGATGATTTTATAGCAAGATTAAAAAACTATAATCCAAATACAATTATTTCATCTTTGAAAAAAAGAATTGAAGATGTTGGAAGTAATCGGATAAATGACAATGCAAATGAATGGCTAAATATATATAGTAAAAAAAGGCAAAAGTGGGATTATTCTTTATTAATCCTTAAAGTTAATCAACAATTGTTTTTGGATTTGGATTATTCTTTAGATAAATTAACGAGCTTTATTTCAAATACATATAATAAATTAGAAAATTATAGACATTTAACTATTGTTTTTGAAGGTAATTTAATTGATAAAAATGGCAAAGATGTTACTTGGCAACTAATTTATAAGATTAGTATTTTCGCTGAAAATTTTATTCAATTTAAAGGAAAATTTTTTGCATTTCATAAAGATCGACAAATCAAAAAATTAGCAAGATTTTTAAAAGAAAGAAATATTGATAATTATGAAGAATTATCCTCATATTTTTATGAAAGTGTTTCATGCGGCTTTAAATTTGAAGATTTGTATTTAAGTTCTGATCTTAGTAAAAAAATCCTTGTTTTGAAAAAAATAGAATTAGATGAAAGTAATATTCCATGTCCATCTTGTATGACAACAATACAACAAGGTAATTCATATCCAGAAATGTTTTTAAGAAGTTGGGAATGTAAAAATCCTAAATGTCCTGATAGAAGTAAATCAGGAAGAGGCAAAAGATTTGATGAGTATGGCACATATAGATATTTTAAGTTGTCAGAGAGGAATAAAAATAATTTAATAGATGAAGAATTATATAAAAACTGGCATAGGGATATATTTAATAAAGATTTAGATTGTGTTGAATATTTAATTAGATCATATTCATGGAATTTAGAATATGTATGTTTGGTAAATTTTGAAAATTATGAGAAACAGTTAGAAAGAAAAATTATTATTAATAATAACAAAGATTTATTTAAATTATCTGAATTTAATTATAATCAATTACCTATTTATAAGTTATTTAAATCATTGTCTAAGCAAATTAATATTAATAATAGTATTTCCGGAATGATAAAATTAAAAAATAATCTAGAAATATTTAATCATAATTCATCTTTATATTTAAACAAAATTGCTAAAAATCAAATAGGTGCGGCAATTACTTCACCGCCTTATTATAATGCTAGAGAGTATTCTCAATGGGATAATTTAATAATGTATTTAACTGATATGATGATTAATGCAAATTCTGTTTATAAATCTTTAATTAATAATTCTTATTATTTATATAATATTGGTGATATAGTGTCAGAGGATAATATATATGTTAACTCAAATATGTCAAAACATAGAATCCAATTAGGTTTTTTATCATGTCTGATTTTTGAAATTGTTGGTTTTAATTTAACTGGAAATATAATTTGGGATAAAGGTGAGGTTCAATCTAAAAGAAATTCAACAATTAATTTATTTAGTGGATATATAAGACCTGTTAATTGTTACGAACATATATTTGTATTTAATAAAGGTAAAGACATAACTAATAATAGCAGTATTGTAAAAATTAATCCTGTAATTAAAATAAATAACAAAGGAGAAAATACATATAAGCATACAGCACCTTATCCATTGGATTTAGTTGAACAAATAAAAAAATTTGCATTAAAAAACAAATATATTTTAGACCCATTTTTAGGAAGTGGCACTACATTAGTATGGTGTAAACAAAATCATTATAAAGGAATTGGTTTTGAATTGAATAAGGAGTATTATAACTTATGTATTAAAAATGTATTTAATAATAATATAAATGAAACTGATGGGTAAAAATTATAATATATGGTTTAAATTTATTATTAAAAAAATAAAATTGTTCATAATTCTCAGTATATGGTTTGGCAATATGGTTTCATGTTTTAAATTTTAAAGAAATGTGACATTTATATAATAATTTATTGTATAAATATAAAGCTAAATTATCATGTTATAATATCTATGGAGGTAATATTATGAGTTATAATAAATTAGTAAGAGATAATATTCCAGATATAATAAAAAATAATGGTGAAATACCAATTACAAGAATACTAAATGATGATGAATATAAAATAGAATTAGAAAAGAAATTATATGAAGAATATCAAGAAGTATTAAATAGTAGTGGTAAAGAAAGAATAGAAGAATTAGCTGATATGTTAGAGGTAATGATTAGTTTAGCTAAATTAGAAGGTAAAGAGTTAGAAGACGTAATTGAAGTGGCTAAAGTTAAAAGATTAAAACGTGGTGGATTTAATAAAAAAATATATTTAGAAGGGGTAAAAAAAAGATATTAGATATAGCAATTATTATTTTTTGTATTATGGAATTAGGTAATGTTTTAATATTATATTTTAAGCCTGATTCTAAATTAGGTAATGGAGTAGCTGTTTTTGATGCTTGGAGAGATGTAAAAGAAGATAAAAATTTAGATTTATTTGCTCATTATATGGCTTATTGGGTAGCTGGTGTTAAGTTAATATTTATATTTTTATTATTAGTTGTATTATTAACTGGTAATGAAATAACAAAAATATGGGCGGTAGTAGCAATGATTATTTCAATTGCAACTTATTTTTGGAAGTTACATCCTATCATTAAAGAGTTAGATAGTTTAAATAAAATTAATCCTAAAGGTTATTCTAAAACATTAGGATTAATGATAAGTGGATTTTTATTAATGTTTTCCACAGCATTAATATTATATTTTGTTTAAGAGAAAGTTATGAGATATATTGATAAAATAAAAAGAAAATATAAAGAAACAAAAGAAAAATCATTATTAGTTTATTTAATATTAAGGTTTTTAGTTATTATATGTATGGTATTAGAAATATTAAGAGGGGATTTAAATAATGCATTTTTGTTTTTTTTATCATTGTTATTATTTACTATACCAACACTTATTGAAGATAAATTTAAAATAGGTATTCCATCATTATTAGAATCAATTATTTATTTGTTTATTTTTTCAGCTGAAATATTAGGTGAAATAAATAATTTTTATGGTAATATTCCTTATTGGGATACAATATTACATACTATAAATGGTTTCTTAGCAGCAGGAGTTGGTTTTTCATTAGTTGATATATTAAATAAAAGTAGTAAAAACATTAAATTATCACCTTTATATGTAGCAATAGTAGCGTTTTGTTTTTCTATGACAATAGGTGTATTGTGGGAATTCTTTGAATATGGAATGGATAGATATTTAAGATTGGATACACAAAAAGATAGGATTGTTAATGTGGTTTCCACAGTAAAGTTGAATCCTAATAATGATAATAAGGCAGTTATTATTGATAATATAAAGGAAACACATATTATAACTGATGATGATGAAATAGTTATTGAAGGTGGATATTTAGATATAGGTATAAATGATACAATGAAAGATTTAATGGTTAATTTTATTGGAGCAGTATGTTTTAGTACGATTGGTTATTTATATATAAAAAATAGGGATAAATATAAATTTGCTACTAATTTTATACCATATAAAGAAGGGAAAGAATAATAGGTGTACATGTATTAATTTAAAAACAAAAGATCAATATTTTGGAAGAAATTTAGATTTAGAATATAGATTTAATGAAAAGGTTGTCATAACACCGAGAAATTATAATGTAAAAAATATAGATATTAAATATGCTATGATAGGTATGGCTACTGTATCAGATGGTTATCCTTTATATGCTGAAGCAGCTAATGAAAAGGGATTAGCTATGGCTGGATTATATTTTCCTAATAATGCATATTATAATGAACCTATGAAAAATAAAATTAATTTAGCCCCTTATGAATTTATTTTATATATTTTAGGTAATTTTAAAAGTGTTAAAGAAGTAAAAGAAATTATAAATGATATTAATATAACTAATGTCAAATTTAATAATTTACCACTTGCTGATTTACATTGGATGATAAGTGATGATAAAGATTGTATTGTAGTTGAACAAGTAAAAGAAGGATTAAAAGTATATGATAATGAAATAGGAGTATTAACTAATAATCCACAGTTTTCTTATCATTTAACTAATATAAATAATTATATAAATTTAAGTCCTAAAAATGAGGAAAATAATTTTTCTGATAAAATTAGTTTAGTTAATTATGGGAAAGGTATGGGAGCTATTGGATTACCTGGAGATAGTTCATCTTCTTCGAGGTTTATTCGAGCTTCATTTAATAAATTAAATTCTGTTTGTAATGATGATGAAGAAAGTTCAGTAACACAATTCTTTCATATTTTAGATTCGGTAGCAATGACTAGAGGTAGTGTAATTACTAAAGAAAATAATTATGATATAACTACTTATTCTAGTTGTATAAACACTACTAAAGGAATTTATTATTATAAAACATATAATAATAATCAAATAACTGCTATTAAATTAAATAATGTTAATATGAATGATGATAAATTAAGTATTTATGAATTAATTGAAAAACAACAAATAAAATATATCAATTATTTAGAATGAAATGTGGGAAATTTTGTTATTAGCATTCTATGATTGACATTGCTAATATAGAGTGCTATAATTATAATGTAAGAAAAAAAACTTACATGGTATAATTATTCATATTTGTGCTAACAAACTCGTATAACACATTAAGGAAGGAAGATGATATATATGATGATGTTACCAAGAAGAAATGAATTTAATTTGTTAGATGATATTTTTGGAGATTTGAACTATACAGAAAATAAAATAATGAAAACAGATATTAAAGAACATAAAGATAATTATTCTATTTTAGTAGATTTACCAGGTTATAATAAAGATGATATTAAAATATCAATAGATGATGGTTATTTAACTATAAATGCAACAATGAGTAAAAATGAAGAAGAAAAAGAACATGGTAAATTTGTTAGACGTGAAAGATATTTTGGTGAATGTTCAAGAAGTTTCTATGTAGGAGATAATATTGAAGTAGAAGATATTAAAGCATCATTTAAAAATGGTACTTTAAATCTTGAAATTCCTAAAAAAGAACAAAAACAAATATCTGAAAAGAAATATGTTCAAATTGAAGACTAAAAAAACAAATAAGTTAAACGAAAAGTATGAGATTACTCATACTTTTTAAATTCTAATAAAGGTTTAATTTGTTTTTTTAAAATAGATTTATTAATATAATTAGTTTGTATTTTGGTTTTAGAATATAATACTGAATCAAACGAATTTTTAACATGATTTAAATAATATTATAGATAGTGTTGCTAAAAGATAGTTCAAGATGATGGTATAAATTGTGATTAACAATAATTGGTTATAAAAAAAGAGATTTTTTAATAAAAATATCCTCTTTTTTTATCTTTATCATCTCTTATTTTATTTGTTGTTACTTTTTTTCTAAAGAAATCATCAATATAGTCAATTAAATAGTTAACATTTTTAAAAGGTAGTGATTCATTACAAAATTTATTTGAAAAAGTTGCATTTTTCTTTACATGTATTACATTTGACCTAGGAATAAATACTAAACTATATATGTCATTATGATAAAGTATGATACGACCTGTAAAATAATCGTCTTCGTACCCGCAAAAATTTGAATTTTTAATATATGATGTTATGGAAATATAAGTATTTTCAAATGTTGTACGATCAATTGTTTCTTCTTTAAAACTATAGAATGAATCTACTCCTTGCATAGTTATATTATCTTCATCTTCGTTTATAACTTGTCCTAATATAATATCATCATATGTATAAGCATCACAATTTCTAATATAAATATTTTTACTATTGTTTGTTCCGACAATTGAATTTAAAATAGATTTATCATCATCATAGTTTATAAATTTTAAATTTATTAATCGTTTGCAAGATTCAATTGGTACAAAACCTAATTCTGCTTGTTTAATTGTACTAAACACTTCATTCAATAGTGTTGTAGCTAATTCTGCTTTTTCTAAGTCGTATGGAAATGTAAAACTTTGTAATGCAATATTATAATTATTAATAATAGTTTTAATAGTATCATTTAAACTTTCTAATTTTTTTAATAATTGTTTATGTCTTTTATATTTTTCAATTAATGAATTTATCTTTCCTAAATTTTCTCCAGTGTCATATAAACTTACATGATCGTTAAAATAATTCCATGCATTTTTAAATAAGGTATAAATTTCTAAAACTTTAGTGTCATTTAATGATTCATTATCTAAAAACTTTTGAATTTCATTAAATTGTGTTAAGTAACTAAAGTAATCTGCAAATATTTCATCGATTTCCTTTTTACCTTTATTTAATTCTTCTTCATAGTTATTATAATTGTTTGTTTTTAATCCTATTAAAATGTTATTTATTACAACTTCGATTAATTCTTTTAAATAATCATAACCAGCTCTTAATTTATAGTCACTTAAATCTTGTTCAACTTTTTTTCTATAAATTTTTTTTAAATCATATTTTTCTTTGATTTTCAACAATTGATTATAAAATTCTTCAAGATTACATTCATAATTAATAGTTTCTTTTATTGTTGCTCCATCAATATCATATTTTTCAAAAAATTCAGATTTAAATCTTTGGAATATATCTTTTACAGAATTTTTAAACAAGTGATAAGCATTATCTATATTTTGTTTGTTAGTGAAATTTTTTATAAATCTTTCAAAATCAAAAATTAACATAACAATTTCATTATGATATTTCATCAAATCACTAATAGAATTGTTTGAAGAATTATATTGGCTTAATTTTTCAACCATCTTTCTTTTATATTTTTCAATATCTATAGAAGTTTGTTGATAGCTTTGTGAACTTTGATGATATGGATTATCTTCACCATTCTTTTCCATTTTGTCAAGTGCATCTTTAGCAGCATTAATTTCTTTCATTTTTTCTTCAGCTTGTTTTTGTTCTAAACTTCCTTCAATAAATTGGTCTGGATGATATTTTTTAACTAAAGCTCGATATGCTTTTCTTATTTGTTCATCAGTAGCATTTATGGTTAAACCTAATTTTGATAGTGCTTCAAATTTTGTCATATAAAGTCCCCCTTTTTTGTAGGCATTATTTTAGCACAAATAAAAATTATAGTCAAATTTATGCTACATATTTTTAATTTAATGCTATAATATAATTAAGTAGGTGGTTGTATTGACTAAAAGACAAAAAGCAATAAAACAAGCATTGGCTAGTATTAGACTGGATGGATTGAATGTTAGTCAAAAATGTTTAAAAAATAAAATGTGTGAATCTAAAAATTCAATAAAAATATTAATAAAAGATGGTGGTGAATATGATGGACGAAGAATATGAAAAAAGATGGAATGAATATTTTATTGATGGTACAAATGTGTTTAAAAATTATTTAGGTATTACTAACTATGATGAATTAATGCAAAAAGAAGCAGATTCAACATTTGAAAAATTAGTAGAGTTATATGAAAATCCAATTGAAGGAGTATTTGATAAAAAACATTTATGTGATATTCATAAATATCTTTTTGGGGATATTTATCCTTTTGCAGGAAAATACAGAACAGTTTATATGCAAAAAAATAATTCATATTTTACAGATGAAAAAGATATAGATAAACATTTGGATATTGTTCTAAAAGAGATGCAGGATGATTTTAAAAATTGTAATACAAAACAAGATTATGCTATTTTTTTAGCTCAGTTTTATTATGATTTATTAGTAATTCATCCATTTAGAGAAGGAAATGGTAGAACGATAAGGGAATTTATTAGAGAATATGTTGAGGCTAATATACCTGATTATAGTTTAGATTGGTCTTTAATGAATAAAGAAAATTTGGATGAAGGAATAAAGAATGCTCGTTTTACAAAAACTTTGTTAATTATGGAATTTGAAAGAGCATTGGTAAAAGAAAAAAAAGAATCTAAAGTAATTTAGATTTTTTTGTAAACTATAATTGATTTTTAAAAAATTAATGTGTATACTTATATTAGTAGGTGAGTATATGTTTAAAAAGAAATTTAAAAAATCTAAACCTTCTTTGTTTAAAAGTTTTTATTATGCTTTTGAAGGTATAAGAGTAAATATATTAAATGAAAGAAATTTATGCATTCATTTTATGGTAATGTTATTAGTAATTGCTTTTGGTTTTATATTAAATATTAGTAAAACAGAATGGTTAATATGCATTTTATTATTTGGCTTTGTTATTACATTAGAATTAATGAATACAGCTATTGAAACAGCAATCGATATATGTATGCCAGAAATAAATCCTAAAGCTAAGTTAGCTAAAGATACGTCTGCCGGTGCAGTATTAGTAGTAGCAATAGTATCAGTTGTAATTGGTATAATGATTTTTGGACCAAAAATATTAGAAATATGGAGGAATTTATGATTAATCAAACAATATTTAGAGCATATGATATAAGAGGAATTTATAATGAACAAATAACTGATGAAACAGCTTATATATTAGGTAAAAGTTTTGGTAGTTATGTACAATTAAGAGGTAAAAAAGAAGTTTTAGTTGGATATGATAATAGATTATCGTCTCCTAATTTAGCAAGTAATCTTATCAAAGGTTTATTAGAAACAGGAGTTAATGTTACTAATTTAGGTTTAGTTACTACACCAATGTATTATTATGCGAGACAACATTTAAATAAATGGGCTGCAATTATGATTACAGCTTCTCATAATCCAAGTAATCATAATGGATTTAAAATTTCATTTGATGAAAATGGTAATGCAGCAGGTGAAGAGATAATTGCTTTTAGAGATTTTACTAATAAAAATGATTTTATAAAAGGTAATGGTATTTTATCAAATTACGATATTAAAAATGAATATATTGATTTAATAGTTAATAATTTAAAAATAAATAAAAATATTAAAGCAGTATTTGATTGTGGTAATGGTACAGTATCCATTATAATAAAAGAAATATTAGATAAATTAAATATAACTTATGATTTATTATATTGTGATAGTGATCCAACATTCCCTAATCATCATCCTGATCCATCAATAAGTTCTAATTTAGTAGATATCCAAAAAAGAGTAGTAGAATTGGGCTATGATATTGGTATTGCTATGGATGCTGATGGTGATCGAGTAAGAATAATTGATAATAAAGGAAATATTATTAATTCAGATGTTTATATGATAATGATGTATCGTTATTTAAAAGGAAAAATAGTTAATAAAGCTTTATATGATGTTAAATGTTCTAAAGCTTTAATAGATGAATTAAATAAATTAAATTATGAACATATTATGTATCGTACAGGTAACTCATATATGTATCGCAAAATGCATGAAGAAAAAATTGAATTTGCTGGAGAATATTCTGGTCATATGTGGTTTGGAGATAGATTTTATGGCTTTGATGATGGATTATATGCTGGATTACGTATGATAGAATTATTATCAAATAGTAATAAAAATTTAGATGAATTATATAATGATATAAATGTATATTATTCAACTGATGAATTAAAGATAAATACAACTGAAGAAAAGAAATATCAAGCTGTAGAAGAAGTTAAAAAATATGCTATCAATAAAAATTATAAATATAATGATATAGATGGTGTTAGAGTTATTTTTGAAGATGGTTGGGCATTAATTAGATTTTCTAATACAGGACCTATAATAAGTGCAAGATTTGAAGCTAGTACTGAAAAAAGATTACAAGAAATAACTGATGAATTTATGAAAATAATAAATGCTTATTCTATTTGAATAAGTTTTTATTTGAATTTTATTAAATAATATAGTATAATCTTATATTGAGAAATGGGTGAATTTATGATTGAAAGATTAAATGCTATTGAAAATAGATATAATGAAATAACTGAAGAGTTAATGAAACCTGAAAATATATCAGATATTAAAAAAGCTACTAGTTTATCAAAAGAACAAGCAAGTTTAAAAGATGCTTATGATGCATATCAAGAATATAAGAAAATAACTAGTGACATTGAAGCGGCTAAAGAAATGGTAAAAGATCCTGAATTAGGTGAGTTTGCTAAAGAAGAATTAGAAGAAAATCAAAATAAATTAGATAAATTAATAAAAGATATTGAAGTATTATTATTGCCAAAAGATCCTAACGATGGTAAAGATGTTATTGTTGAAATAAGAGGAGCTGCTGGTGGTGATGAAGGTAATATCTTTGCTGGTGATTTATTTGATATGTATAAAAAGTTAGCTGAAAGAAATGGCTGGAAAATTGAAATAGTTGAAGAAGAAAAATCTGAAGCAGGTGGCTATACTTTAATTAGTTTCATTGTAAGAGGAGAAAATGTTTATTCTAAATTAAAATATGAATCAGGAGCACATCGTGTTCAAAGAGTACCAGTTACTGAAACACAAGGTAGAGTTCATACTTCAACTGCTACTGTTTTAGTAATGCCAGAAGCTGAAGAATTAGATTGTGATTTAGATATGAATGATGTTAGAATCGATATAACTAGAAGTAGTGGTTGTGGTGGTCAAGGAGTTAATACAACCGATTCAGCAGTAAGACTGACGCATATTCCAACTGGAATTGTAGTTTATTCACAAACAGAAAGAAGTCAAATTAAAAATAAAGAAAAAGCTATCAAAATATTACAAACTCGTCTTTATGATTTAAAAATGCAAGAAAGAGAAAAAGAGATGGGTGAAGAAAGAAGAAGTAAAATTGGAACTGGAGATAGATCAGAAAAAATAAGAACATATAATTATCCACAAAACAGGGTTACTGATCATCGTATTGGATTTACTTTAAATACATTAGATAGAGTAATGCAAGGCGATATCGATAAAGTAATTGATGCTTTAATTACTGAAGATCAAAATAGAAAATTACGAGGAGAATAATTTGACTGATATAGAATATTTAAAAAAATATTTAGATTCTGATAAATTAGAAGAAGGAATTAAAAAATTAGAAAAAGGAATACCTGTTCAATATATTGTAGGTAATGTTGATTTTTATGGTAATATTATTGAAGTAAATGAAAAAGTTTTAATACCAAGATTTGAAACAGAAGAATTAGTTGATAGAGTAATAAAAAAAGTAAAAACTAAAAATAATTTAGATATAGTTGATTTAGGTACAGGAAGCGGTTGTATAGCAATTTCATTAGCTAAAAATTTAAATAGCAATGTTGATGCTGTGGATATTTCTAAAGATGCTTTAGAAATAGCTAAAAAAAATGCTATTAATAATAATGTAAATATTAATTTTTATTTAGGTGATATGTTAAATCCATTAAATAAAAAATATGATTTAATAATAAGTAATCCACCATATATTGCTTATGATGAAGAAATTATGGACATAGTTAAAAATAATGAACCTCATCTTGCTTTATACGCAGATAATGAAGGATTATATTATTATGAACAAATATTAAAAAATGTTAAAAATTATTTAAAAAAAGATTATTTGATTGCTTTTGAAATTGGTTATAAACAAGCAAAAAAAATAGAGATTTTAGCTCATACCTATTTATTATGTAAAGTTACTATTGAAAAAGATTTATATGGTAAAGATAGATATGTTTTTATAGAAAATTATTAAATAAAATTGTTTTATACTTTGAAAGTATTTGTTGTATAACTATATATTTGTAATATTAATTTAGAATTAAAAAATTACATTAAGAATATATTTTAAAAAGAATTTTAAAATATATTGACAATGAATTAATATAATAGTATTATGAATATAATAACTTTGATGAAGAAAAGTAGAATTAAATTTTATTTTATAGAGAGTTAGATATTTGGTGAAAGTCTAATAAATAAATTAATTTGAAAAACACTTCGGAGTTGCTTACCGAAAAAAATTTAGTAGATTAAGCCGGTAGAACACCGTTAAAAGTTCTAGATTTGTTAGAATCAAAATAAAGAGATTATAATTTTTTTATAATAAATTGGGTGGCACCGCGGAAACCAGACTTCGTCACAAAACAGGGATAAGAGTCTGGTTTTTTATTATAGAAAGAGGGATATATATGTGTAGTTTTTTAGTTTATACTAAAAATGATATTAGTACAAAAGATTTTTCAAAAGGATTAGAAAAGATAAAATATCGTGGTCCAGATATGAGTAGGATAATTGAAGATAATGGTATGTGGGGATTTAATAGATTAGCTATTATGGGACTTAATGAATCTGGAATGCAACCATTTGTTAGAGAAAATAAAAAAGTAGTATGTAATGGGGAAATATATGGATTTAGAAAAATTAAAGATAAACTAATTAAAAAGGGATATAATTTTAAATCTGAAAGTGATTGTGAAATTTTATTACCTTTATTAGAAGAAAAAGGTTTAGATATGTTTAAAGAATTAGATGCTGAATTTGTATGTGTTATGTATGATGGAAAAGATTTTATAGCAGCTCGTGATCCTATTGGTATAAGACCGTTATTTTATGGTTATTCAAAAATAAGTAAAAATATAATGTTTGCATCTGAAGCTAAAGCATTATTAGAATTATGTGATGAAATATTACCTTTTCCTCCAGGACATTATTATTTTAAAGGATCTTTTGTTTCTTATTGTGATCCAACAAAAGTTGATAAAATAAATTATGTTGAAATAGATGAAATTACTTTAAATATAAAAAATAAATTAGAACAAGCAGTTATTAAACGTTTAGATGCTGATGCACCATTAGGATTTTTATTGAGTGGTGGATTAGATTCAAGTTTGGTATGTTCAATAGCCGCAAAATATTTAAAAAAGCCAATAAAAACTTTTGCCATTGGAATGAGTAAAGATGCAATTGACTTAAAATATGCTAAGAAAGTTGCTGATTTTATAGGTAGTGATCATACAGAAGTAATTATAACTGAAAATAATGTAATTGATTCATTAGAAAAAGTAATATATCATCTCGAAACATGGGATATTACAACAATTAGAGCAAGTATAGGTATGTATTTGTTATGTAAATGGATTAAAGAAAATACTGATGTAAAAGTTTTATTAACTGGGGAAGTAAGTGATGAGCTATTTGGATATAAATATACAGATTATGCACCAAATAAAGAAGAGTTTCAAAAAGAAAGTGCAAAAAGAATAAAAGAGTTATATATGTATGATGTTTTAAGGGCTGATCGTTGTATTTCAGGTTGCTCTATTGAGGCAAGAGTTCCTTTTGCCGACTTAGATTTTGTTAAATATGTTATGGCTATAGATCCAGCTAAAAAAATGAATATATATAATAAAGGTAAATATTTACTTAGAAAAGCTTTTGTTGGGGATTATTTACCAGAAGATATTTTAATGCGTGAAAAAGCTGCTTTTTCCGATGCGGTTGGACATTCTATGGTAGATTATTTGAAAGAATATGCTGAAGAAAAATACACTGATGAAGAATTTAAAGAAAAAATAAAAAAATATAAAATACCTTTTACAAAAGAATCATTATTATATTTTGAAATATTTAATAAATATTATCAAGGCAATGAAAATTGGATAATTGACTATTGGATGCCAAATAAATCTTGGGGTGGATGTAATGTAAATGATCCATCAGCTCGATATTTAAAAAATTATGGTGATAGCGGAAAATAAAAAAATTAAATTAAAATGTTTTAAAATAATGTTAAATTTGATACAATATATTGGGTGGTAAAAATGGAAAAACTTATTCTATTATTAAATCAAATTAAATTAGATATAGAGTTATCGGATTATTTTAATGAAGGTAAATTAGATAAGATAATAGGTAATAAGGATAAAACTTGTTATCACTTTTTTATTACTTTAAAAAATACACTACCGCTTGAAGTTTATATTAAATTTTTAGATTGTTTAAAAAATAATTTTAAAAACTATAAAGTAGGTGTTTCATTTAAAGTAGAGAATAAAAAAAATGAATATATAAATGATTATTATAATTATTTGTTAAAACAAAATTTAAAAGAATTTCCTTTATTAGAAACTTTTATAATTGATAATTTAGATATTAATGATAATACAATTAATATTAAAATGGCTAATAAAGCAGAAGAGATGAAGTTTAAATCAATAGAGGTTAAATTAATTGATTTATTAAATAGTGTTGGATATGATGACATTAATATAAATATAACTATAGATGAAGAAAAAAGCAAAGAGATAAGAAAAGAAATTGAAGAAGATAAAGTAGTAGAAGTACCAACTGAAAAAAAGGAAATAATTGAAATAATGGGTAGTTTTATACCTAAAATTACGCACGAAATAAGTGGCATATTTGCTGAAGAAGATAATGTAAGTATAGAAGCTTATGTTTTTGGTATAGATTTATTTGAATCAAGTAAATCTAATTTTAAAATATTTACTTTAAAAATAACTGATTTCAATGATAGTATGTATGCTAAATTATTTGTAAAAGAACAAAGTGATTTTGATTTTTATAAGAAAAATATTAAAAATAATACTTGGTATAAATTTAGAGGATATACTAAATTCGATAAATATTCTAATGAAATTGTTTTAAATTTAAGAGATGTTAACAAAAGTGATAAGGTGATAATTACCCCTAGTGATGATGCTGAAGAAAAAAGAGTTGAATTACACGCTCATACAATGATGAGTCAAATGGATGGTGTAGTAGACGCTAAAACATTAGTTAAACAAGCTTATAAATGGGGTCATAAAGCTATTGCTATTACTGATCATAATGGAGCTCAAGCTTATCCTGATGTATATCATTTGGTATGTGATTTAAATAAAGGTAAAGAAGACAAAGATAAATTTAAAGCTATTTATGGAACAGAATTAATTTTAATTGATGATAGTGTCAATATTGTAGTAAGGGAAAATGATTCTGTTTTATTAGATAATACTTATGTCGTATTTGATTTTGAAACAACTGGTTTTAATGCGGCTGGTGGAGACACTATTATTGAAATAGGTGCAGTTAAAATTCATAATGGAGAGATAATTGATAGATATGATGAATTAATTAATCCAGGCCGAAAATTACCGCCTAAAATAACTGAAGTTACTAATATAACTGATGAAATGCTAGAAGGTAAGGACAATGAAGAAAATGCCATTAAAAGATTTATTGAGTGGTATGGTGATTTACCAATGGTTGCTCACAATGCTAAATTTGATACATCTTTCTTGGAAATGTGTTATAAAAAATATAATCTAGGTGAGTATAAAAATACAGTTATTGATACATTAGAACTATCAAGAATATTAGATAGTAATTACGCAAGACATAACTTAACCGCTTTAGTTAAACGTT
>CALVIQ010000034.1 GCA_944331815.1 uncultured Bacilli bacterium | reverse complement strand
TTCTAGCAGCTTCTACAAAAAATTCTTCATGAGTAGGACCTAATACTAAACTTCTATTATATCTATCCTTTAAACTAAACATATCATGACCAAAATTATCTCTTCTACCACTATTTATATATACATCCTCTGGTAATAAATTAGGCATCAATAATTCATTCGCACCTGCTTTATTCATTTCTTCTCTAATGATATTTTCAATATTTTTTAATACTTTTAACCCAAGTGGCATATACATATAAATTCCATTACCTATTTTTTTTACCATTCCACTTTTAACTAATAAATTACCACTTACAGTTTCTTCATCTTTAACATCTTCTCTAAATGTATAAAAAAAATTTTCACTTAATCGCATAATCTCACCTCAACAATTTAATTATATCATAATTTAATATATTTTATTATAATTTATTACTAGTTTATTTAGTTAATGTATCAAGAAAACTAGCAGTTGATAATTTAATTTTATCTGTAAACTCTGTTTCAATATTTAAACCTATTATATTTAAACATTCTTGATAACTTTTTTTATTTATTGCTTTATTATATTCCATTAATATTTTAATAAAATCATTATCTTTTTTATATGTTTCTAATATATAAATTGCAATTGGAAAACCTAATACATTCCAAGTATCATTAATAACCGAATTTTTATCTATAACATATTGTTCAAAGCAATCAATTGTTTTTTCATAATTTTTATCTTTAAAAACTTTATTATAAGCTTCTAAACTTATATCTTTTTCCTTTTTATATAGTAAAATTAACTTATAACAATAATATACTTTATCCATATATTTTAAAATTATAGGTATTCCAAATTTCATAAAAGCATTTAAATCATTATTATATTTAATTTGTTTTAATTCTTCAATGTATATAAATTCAATACCATAAGATAAAGACTCTGTTAATAAATCACTTACAAAATTTCTTTTACTTTCAGGTTGATTTAAATAATGCATAATTTCGTGAATTAAAATACAACTATCAATAATATTATTATGTAAATAAATTTCAATCATTCTTTTATTATCTTTATCATAATATGATGTTCCATCTTTAATTTTTTCACCTATTCTTTTAAATACTATATTACCATTTGCAATTAATTCTTTTATTGAAATATTTATATGATGCTTATCCAAAAATTGTTGAGCTAAAGAAATATTGTCTTCCAAACTAACATAAGAAAAATCATATTTTTCAAACTTAATTTTTTTTACCACTTCAATGTACTCATAATAGATATAATTTGATAAATTCCATAAATTTTCTATTTCATCTAATATAAAAGAATTAAATGAAAAAAAAGACATATTATCAAACCAATTTTTATAAGTATTAATTCTTTCTTGCGATACCATATTTAATCACCACCTAAATTCGTAAATATTATAGCATAGAATATTGAAAAAATGTTAAATATATGTTATTATTAGTATGTAAGGAAAAAACTTGCATATAATAAAAAAGGGAACATTCAGTTTTTGCATGTTGAATGTCTACCTAAAATATGGTAATACACTCATTTGCTAAATGAGTGTCATTTTTTTATTACTATTATCATTACGATAAGAAGTGATAAAATGATAATAATGTGGTTTAGAACTTTTATTATAAAAATTCTTTTTGACATTTTATCAAACCTCCTCTCTTTAGAGATTCGGTAGACACTCAACAACTAAATATTCCTAACTATAAGTATACTATAAATTAACTTGTAATTCAATATTTGTTTTAATTTTTAGTTAATTTATATTGCAAAAATGTTAAATATATGTTATCATTAGTATGTAAGGGAAAAACTTGCATATATTAAAAAGGGAACATTCAGTTTTTGCATGTTGAATGTCTACCTAAAATATGGTAATACACTCATTTGCTAAATGAGTGTCATTTTTTTATTACTATTATCATCATAATAAGAAGTGATAAAATGATAATAATGTGTTTTAGAACTTTTATTACATAAAGTCTTTTAGACATTTTATCAAGCCTCCTCTCTTAGAAGATTTGGCAGACACTCAACAACTAAATATTTCTAACAATAAGTATACTATAAATTAACTTATAACTCAATATTTTACTCATGATTTATAAAATGTTTTACATTAACATCAATAATATTTCATTTTTTGTATTAACAATAATTGCCGAAAATCTAACTAAAAATCGATAATTATTTTCTTTAAAATCATTATCCATTTTCTAAATCCTTTCATTATATAGTTGTTTCAATATACTATTTATTCTTTTTTTGTATTATCCGTTTTAATTATATATTTAAAATTCAACTACAATTTTTTTGTTATAATAGGATCTCGATAATCTCGCAATTTCCCAACAAGTTGATTATATTCTGCTAATGCCAGAGATGATTGATTTATATGTCCAGAATCACCATATCCAAATGCTGCATAGGCTGCATTTTTAATAATTCCAAGTCGCTTTAATAAATAATATAAATTTGAAATTTGTCCATCAGTAGTGTATTCTTCAAATATTTTTTTTGAAAAATCTTCTTTTAAAGCTCGAATACCAAATTCTTTCATAACTAAATCTATATCTTCTAATTTTCCAATGCCTCTTAAAGTTCTAGCAAAGTCTATAGTAGGGACTTGAAATTCTCCATAATAATCAAAATTTGTTTTATGTGGTTTCCCATCAAATAATGCAGTTACCCTTTGAGCCATATTAGGTCTTCTCTTAGAACTAAAGTAATAAGCAATATTTTCTGCACGATCTTGTGTTGTTGCTTCATCTAGCAAACTAAATCCATTATACATTAGTTGTTTATCATCAATTGAACAATTAATATCATTTAAAATAATTATTAAATTATTCATCCATTTAGAATTTTGTATATGTCCTAATTCATGACATATATATAATCTTGTTCTTTCTTCAGAAGTTAATCTTTGATCTGAATGAAGTTTAGGATTTATATACAATACTTTTTCATTATTTTTATATTGACCATAAACTCCCCTCATTGTAGGTGGTAAAACCGTTATGAATTTTAAATTATCTATTAAATTTTTAAATATTGAAATAAAGCTTTCATTATTAAACCGAAAAAAATAATATAAATAATCATCTATATAGCTTAAAGATTCTTCTATTTTTTCTATATCAATTTCTGGAGTACCAGTTGGATTATTTTGGGCATATCTCTTTGCATATAATTCCAAACTTCTACTATATAATTGATTTATATAATCATTTATAAAAACAGTATAATCGCCAAATTGGTTTGGTGTTATATATTTTCCATTGTTAATTCTATTCATTTTTTCTCCTTTATTTTAAACTTTCAAATCCACTTCTTTTAAACATTTTTTCTAATTCATATTTAGTAAATGTAATAATAGTAGGTCTTCCATGAGGACAATTAAATGGATTATGACATTTTCTTAAATCATTAATTAATTCTTCCATTTCATTAATACTTAAATTAGTATTAGCTTTAATACTTGCTTTACAAGCTAAAGTAGCAGATAAATGATCATTAAATTTTGACAAATTAAAATCTTTTTCTTTATGTATAACTGCTTCAATAATTTTCCTTATTTGTAAATCTTCAAAACCTTTGGTTAACCAAACAGGATGAGATTTAATAATAATAGAATTAATACCAAATTCTTCAATATCAAACCCCATATTATTTAAAAATTCAAAATTTTCTTTTAAAATAATATATTCATTATTTGATAATTCAATTGTCATTGGTAATAAAAGTGGTATTTTATCTTTAACAGGATTTGATAATTCTTCTAAAAATAATTCATAATTTACTCTTTCTTTAGCAGCGTGTTGATCAATTAAATACATACCTATTTCATTTTGACAGACGATATAAGTCCCATGTACTAAGCCAACTGGATATAATAATGGTAATCTTTCTTCATATTTTGATTCTTCTTCTTTAATTACTTCATTATCAAAATTTAAAGTTATTTCTTCATATTTTGTTTTTTCAATTTTAGGCAATACTTCTTTTGTTGGTATTAATTCTACTTTTGCTTCTTTAGTTTCTATTACATTTTCTTCAATAATTGATTCATTAAAATCATTAATAGGTTGTTCTATTACTGGAATTAATGTTTGTTTTTTTAATTTATTAATAATTGTTTTTTTTACTAAATCTAGTAATTCTTCTAATTTACTAAACTTAATATCCATTTTAGTTGGATGGATATTAACATCAACTAAACTTGGATCTAACTCTATATTTATAACAACAATAGGATATCTATTATCTGGTTTATAAGAATGATAACTATCATTAATTGTTTTATTTAATTCTTGATTTCTAACTACTCTACCATTTACTAAAGTAATAATGTGATTTCTTCCTGACCTGTTTACTTCAGGTAGACTTATAAAACCATTTATAATATAATCATCATCTTCATTATTTATTTCTAACATTTTACGAGCTACATCCATACCATATATACTACTTATAGTTTTAAGTAAATTATTAGAACCATCTGTTTTTAAAATAGTATTGCCATTATTAATTAAAGTAAATCTAATTTCTGGATGGGATAAGGCAATTTTATTAACATAATCAGTTATACTAGCAAGTTCAGTATATAAACTTTTCAAATGTTTTAATCTAGCAGGTGTATTATAAAATAATTCAGTTATTTCAAAAACAGTACCTTTTCTAGCTTCAGTATTTTCAACTTTAATTATTTTACCACCTTTAATATTAACCAATGTTCCTATTTCTCCTTGACTAGTTTTAAGTAATACATTGCTAACTGAAGCAATACTTGCTAAAGCTTCTCCTCTAAATCCTAAAGTATTAATATTGTATAAATCAGATTCATCTTTTATTTTACTTGTAGCATGTCTATTAAAAGAAAGAATTGCATCTTCTTTATCCATACCTATTCCATTATCAGTTACTTTAATTAAACTAGTTCCTGCTTCTTTTAATTCAATTTTTATTTCATTACTACTAGCATCAATACTATTTTCAACTAATTCTTTTACTACTGAAGCACATCTTTCTACAACTTCTCCAGCTGCTATTTTATTAGCTAAAATCTCATCCATTATTTTTATTTTACTCATACTTCTCACCTATATAATTATATCAAAAAAATAAATGAATTAACATTTACTTTTGATGTTCTTTTATAAATTCTTTTTCTTTTAAAGTATTATCAAAAAATTTACTCAATAATTCCAAATCACCAGTCATAGCACTCGTTATTGATCCATTAATTAAATTCTTTTTATCTTCTTCAGTAACATTCGAAAAATCTAATTCAAAATCAAAATTTAAATAATTATTTATAAACTCTGTAATTTGTCTTAAATATTCACGCATAATTCTTCCATTACCTTCACGAAATGGATGAACAATATTCATTTCTGAATAATAGTAAGACAAAAATTTTATAATATCTTCCTTTGTTTTTATTTTCTTTATATCACTTAACATTTTATCAAATAACATTTTTAAATAATTATATATAAATTCTGGACGACAGAATGGTGTATTTCCTTTAGTCATATTTTCACTTCTTATTTTTCCAGCAAAAGGATAAATATGTTCAAAAACTTTTTTATGTAAACTAATAAAATATTCAACAGTAAATAATATTTTAGGATTAGGAATTGGTTTGGTTTGTAAATCTAAAAGCATTAAAGTAGTAACATTTCGTTCAACTTTATCCAATGTTTTTTGATCTTGAATATCTAATTTATTAATTAAAACATCACTATTAGGATAACAATACTTAGATTGATAACTTAAAGCTTCTTTTAATCTGTTATTTGCTTTTTCCATGATTTTCCTCCATATGTCTAGTTTCTTCTACTAAACCATAAAATAACGAATCAATAGCATCAGGGCCTAATCTATCCTGATATTTCTGAAAAACCCTAAAAACTATATTTTTTTCATATTCAGGAATATTATGACCTTCTATTTCTACATTTCCAACTGCTTTATCCAATTCTTTTTCAATATTTTTTTCTTGCATAACTACCACCTAATTAAATTATATCACAAAAAAAGTAAGAATACTTACTTTTTTTACATATTTCTTAATTTATATCCTCTATTTTCAACATCTTCAATTATTTTTTCAAATAATATATTAACTTCTTCATCAGTTAATGTTTTAGTACTATCATTAAATGTTAAAGAATATGCAATAGATTTTTCTTTATCACCAATATTTTCTCCTTCATAAACATCAAAAATATTGATGTCAGTTAATAATCTACCACCTGATTTTTTAATAACATCTAATACTTCTTTAGCCTCAGTATCCTTAGGCATAACAAATGCCATATCTTTTATAATACTTGGATATTTTGATATTTCTTTATATTTAATTGGCTTTATATTAGTCATTAATTTATCCATACTTATTTCACAAATATATATTTCATCTTTTGAATCTGTTGGATGAATTCTTCCTATTATTCCAATTTCTTTTCTATCTAATAAAACTCTTGCTGACATACCAGGATGCATATTAGGAATATCTGAAATAGTAAAACTATATCTATTTTTTAAACCTAAATAATCTAATAAATTTTCTAATATTCCTTTTATTAAATAAAAATCAACTTTTATTTTAGTATTATTCCAATTATTATTTATATAATTACCTTTCATCAAAATACATATTTTACTATCTTCATTATAATTTATATCATATGTTTTAGCTATTTCATAAATTAAAATATCATTTACTTTTTTTGTTTTGTTGTAATTATAAACATTTAATAAAGAAGGAATTAAAGTAGTTCTTATAACTTCTTTATCACTACTCATAGGATTTGGTAAAATAACATTTTCTTTATTTTCATAATTAAATTTTAACATATCACGAGATACTAAAGTGTATGTTTTTACTTCATTTAATCCTAAAGATCTTAATCTTTTAGAAATTAATTTACGATACTTAACATTACCAATATAATCACCTTTTTTAATATCAACTTTAGGTAAAGTAGATACTAAATTATGATAACCATATAATCTACCTATTTCTTCAGCTATATCATTAACATTAGGATCAATATCTAATCTTCTATTAGGTATTGTTACAATAAATTTACCATTATCCAATTTATATTTAAAATCTAGTCTTTCTAGTTCTTTTTTTATATCATCTTCACTTATTGTAATACCCAACATTTTATCAACTTCAGAAGGTCTAAATTCAACTATTTTTTCTTTTTTATCTATTTCATCATGAATAACCATATCACTTAAAACCTTAGCATCAGCATATTTTTCTAATAAATGACAAGCTCTTAAAATTGCTTTATTAGTATATTCATAATTTAAACCTTTACCATATCTAATAGATGCTTCACTTCTTAAATCTAATCTATTAGCTGTATTTCTAATACTTACAGCATCAAATATAGCAGATTCAATTAAAATAGTTTTTGTATTTTCATCTACTTCAGTGTTTTCTCCACCCATAACACCAGCAATACAAACAGGCTTATTTCCATCAGTTATAACAATATCATTAGTTAATTTTCTTTCTTTTCCATCTAAAGTAATGATATTTTCATTATTTGCTTCTCTTACTAAAATATTATTACCTAATTTATCTTTATCAAAGAAATGTAGAGGTTGACCATATTCTAACATTACATAATTAGAAATATCTACTACATTATTAATTGGTCTCATACCTGCTGCTAATAATCTTTTTTTAATAAAATCAGGTGATTCTTTTATTTTTATATCAGTAACCATCTTAGCTAAATAATAAGGACATTTCTTAGTTTCAACTTTTAAACTAAAATGATCTTTAATAGAATCTTTAATTTCTTTAAATGAATCATCAGGCAAAGTTACTTTTCTATTTAAAATAGCAGCAATTTCATAAGCAAAACCAATATGATAATAACAATCATTATTTCTACGTTTATGAGAATCTAATTCATATAAAGTATCATCTAATCCTAAATACTTAATAGGATCATCTCCTACTTTAGCATTACTATCCAATTCATGAATACCTTTATTATAATTTTCTTCATTTTTTTCTTCTAATCCCAATTCAAATAAAGCACATATCATACCATTTGATTCTTGATTTCTAATTTTACTTTTTTTAATTTCAAAATTACCTGGTAATATAGCACCTGGTAGAGCAACTATCACTTTTAATCCTTTTCTTACATTAGGAGCCCCACATACAATTTGAGTAACAACACTTCCAATATTTACTTGGCAAACATGTAAATGATCACTATCAGGATGATCAATACAATCAACAACTTCACCAATAACTAAATTATTAATGTGATTAGTAATTACTTTTTCAACATTTATACCAGCTTTAGTTATTTTAACAGCTAATTCTTTTAAATCTTGATCATTTATATCAATATAATCTTTAACCCACTCTAAACTTATCATTTATTCAGCATCCTTTCTATCGAAAGTATTTAATTCTCTTAAATCAGTATTATAAAATACTCTTAAATCATTGATACCGTATTTTAACATAGCTAATCTTTCAGCACCGAATCCGAAAGCAAATCCAGACCAGATACTTGGATCATATCCACCCATTTTAAGTACATTAGGATGAACAATACCAGCTCCTGCTACAGTTATCCAACCAGTATTTTTACAAATATTACATCCTTTACCTTTACAATTAAAACAACTAATATCAACTTCTACTGAAGGTTCTGTAAATTGATAATAACTTGGTCTAAATCTTGTACTTATATCTTGTCCAAATAATTTTTTTACTATAACATCAATTGTTCCTTTTAAATCAGATAAACTAATATCTTTATCAACTAACAATCCTTCTATTTGATTAAACTGATGTGAATGAGTAGCATCATCATCATCTCTTCTATATGTTTTACCAGGACAAATCATTCTAATTGGTTTTTCACCTTTATTAGCTAACATAGTTCTTACTTGCACAGGAGAAGTTTGACTTCTTAACAATATTTCCTCTCCTTCAATATAAAAAGTATCTTGTGCATCTCTAGCAGGATGTCCTTTTGGTATATTTAACATTTCAAAATTAAATTTATCCTCTTCTATTTCAGGTCCATCTACTACATCATATCCCATAGACATTAACAATTCTTCTACTTCTTCAATTAATTTTTCTAATATATTAGGAGCTCCATTAGTTATTTTAGTACTTGGTAAACTAATATCAATTTTTTCATTTTTTAACTTTTCATTTAAAATATTTAATTCAATTTTTTTATTTTTTTCATCAAATATTTTAGTAACTTCTTGTTTTAAACTATTAATAATAGGTCCTTGTTTTTTCTTTTCTTCAATTGATAATTTACCTAAATTAGCTAATAACTCACTAATAATACCTTTTTTGCCTAAATATTTAACTCTTATATCATATAAAGCTTTTGTATCATTTATATTTTCTATTTCTTTTAAAACATCATTTTTTATATTTTCCATTTAAATCATTCCTTTCAATAAAAAAACAATTCATCCTAAAGGACGAATTGCTCGTGGTACCACCTTAATTTATGCTCTTTTGACTATAACGCGTCACCATATAAACTCCAAAGGTGAATTCTTAAAAGATTATTAAATGTTTCCACCAACCACATTCTCTCTATTAATAATTACTTTTAATACTACTTCTTTTTCATTGCTTATCTTGTTCTTGTTTGTTCTAACTTTGGTATATTTTCCATACAAATATCTACTGTTTCATTTAGTCCAGGATGTGGATTAGAAAAGCATTCTTCTGTCAACATCCAATCAGTAACAAAATCCAATTTTTCTGGATTTAAAGCTATACATAAACTCACAATTTTTGGATAGCTATCTTTTAATGTGCTTCCATTATATAATCCATTATTCATTAATTGCATTATCTCCATAAATTCTTTCATATAAAACTCCTTTAACAAACACTATTCATTATTAAAGTTGCATCATTGTTGAAATAAGCATTAAACAAAGTATCATTACCTACTATCCCAGCTATCATATTAGTAGCAACAATTTCATCTTCATATTCTGACTCTGTTTCATTACCTACTAAATAATTTGCTAATATTTCAGTATATCCAATATTTAAAGCTTCATAAGCGTTATCTTTATTAAATCCAGTAAAATTATCTTTAGCTGTAATAATATTTAATAATTCTCTCATTAGAACATGTTTACAATCATTACCTTCAATTTTAACCATGTTGACTAATAACTCATTAGCAACAGGATTATAACAAGAAGATTTTTTTATTAAAAATTTACTACCTCTTATTATACTTAAAGTTTTTAATCTTTCGTTTAAATTTTCTAATTTGACATTAGGAAATTTACTATTAAATAAATATATTAATTCCATTAAACATTCTTTGAAGTCATCAGTTAAATTAGGATTGGAATTTAATGAATTTTTAATTTCATTTAAGTCCATCTTTAAATCACCTATTTGTTATTTTAACACAAATTTCACATAATTACAATTTTTTTTATAATTTTTTTTATAATTTTAATAAAATTACTTTCGGAATAGTTCTGTCAGATTTAACTTTTCCATAAGTGTCAATAATCATATTAATTATTTTTTGTCTATTTTTAATTACATTATATGAATTTAATTCTTCAATTAATTCAATAAATTCTTTTTTTAAATCTGTAATTGTTTCATCATTTAAAGAAAGAAAAATTGTTCTTAAAATTCCTTGACTTATGATTATTTTAGATAATATTTCATCATTTTTCAAATCTTCATCATTGAGTAACAACATTAATCTCAAAATTTGATTATAAAAATTTAAAATATACATTCTTTTTATTTTATCAATTAATTCTATAGGCCAATGATAAAATTGACCAATTAACATTGTTTCCATATATGGATTTTCTTCAATCTTAAACTTTTTTTCTAACAAATTATTTTCTATTTTAGAATATAAATAACTTATAGTATACTTAACTTTTTTTAAATGTTTACTAATGCTAGGATTTTTATTTTCTTCTTTTTGAATAATTGCAATTAAACAATTAAGAATATCTGTAATTATACTTTCCCTAACATTAACAGAAATTGAAATATATCTATTTATTTCATTATTTGTCATACCACTTAAAGATAACATCAATTTCATTTCATCTGGCAACAAATTTTGAGAATTTTCCATTACATTTTTATATAAATTTAATAAAATTCTAGATATTATCAAATCTTGTTCAAAAATAAATAATCCATCTTGAAGATTTGAAGTTTCACTATCATCAGATTTTAAATAATTTAAAATTTCTACATTTTTTTCAAAAGATTTTCCAATTCTATCATATATATTTTTTTCTACAAATATTGTCGATTTCAACCTATCTATCACAATATTATAATCTTCACTTTCTTTTTTTCCTTCTAATTCTAATTGATACAATTCTTCATATAAACTATTTATTTGCTTACTTATCATAATTAAACTACTAATATCTTCATAATCATTTTTTGTTAATTCATATTTCATATAAAATCACCCTCGAAATGTTATATATAATAACACAAAATAAAAAAAAGAACAAATTTATTATGGCAATCGCTTAAAAAATTAAAATAAATAGTGTATAATTAAATCAAGATAAAAAGTGAGTTGGTTTAATTATGAATTTATTTAAGAAATTTGAAGTATTAGAAGATCCAAGAGATGTAAGAGG
>CALVIQ010000033.1 GCA_944331815.1 uncultured Bacilli bacterium | reverse complement strand
TTTTAATTGTTCAAAAAATCTTTCAGCACATTTAATTTTATATTTTTGATCTGATGGAATATCTTCTTCTGTTTTATAGTCCTTTGTTTCTATAACTAAATTAATTTCTTTAATATCATTATCTCTTTTAACAACATACATAAAGTCAGGGCTATAGCTGGCACCATCAATAAGAGGTATTCGAATACTTCTTGAAGGAATTTTGCCAAAAACAATCACTTCATCATTATCTAACATTATATTTTTCTTTTCAAGTTCAGAGTCATATAAACAAATATCATATAAATATTTATCACTTGGTTTGTCTTCCTCACTATAACCTACCCCAAGAGTTCCGTCAGTAACATACTCTTTAGGATTCCCATCTTTATCAGTCAGTGCTGTTTCCTCATTTTCCAAAGAAGTTGATGAGTATCTAAATTTTCCAAATAATGTTTCATGTTTCCAATTATTTATCTTATTTATAAAATTTATCAATGTATTATTGTTGAAAAAAGAATCTCCTAATATTCTCTTGTTGCTAAATTCAACAAGAGCACTATGCAATATTTTTATTGGTATATTTGTACTATTATATATTTTATTTAGAAAAACATTATAAGGGATTGTATCTTCATATACACCATACTCTGTACCTGCTTCCCTTACCATAAATGCACCACTTTCGTCAGTCATTATTTTATTTTCATAACTAATGAGTTCTGTGGTTCCTTCAATACCTGATTTCAGAATATTTACAAGTTGTTTTATTACTTCATCATCATTGATTTTAGAATAAGAAATAAAGTATTTTCTATTTAATATAGACCATAATTCTTTAATTTCATTAAATCTATTTTTTCTAATTTTTGCTTTATGAACAACACTGTTATTTTTATTAATAACTTTTCCGGATTTTAAACCAATATTTAAATCAGGATATTCACTAAATAATCTGTCACGATTAACAGTAATTATATTTTTATTCATATCAATATAGTCTTTTTGTAACATTTCAATAAATATTTCTTTTGAAGATTTTCCTAATGAACTTGCTAATGCATTCAGTTGTTCATCAGTAATAACCTTATTTTCACTTATATCTCCATTAATTTCGTTAATCAATTTCTCAGCAAAATTCTTCTCAGTAAAATCAACAATATAATTTAAATAAAATTGTTCATCTGAAACTCGTGATAAACTATCATTTACGGGCAAACGTAATCCTCTACCAACTTCTTGTATTTTACTATTATCACTACCACTACTTCTCAGTTTTGCAATAGTAAATACATTAGGATTATCCCAACCTTCTTTTAATGTCCACTTTGAAAATATAAATCTAAATGTATTAAATTTACCATTTTTCTTATAAATTGAAAGTGTTTCTTCTTTATTAATTAAAATATTATTAATTTCTTCTGCAATATTATCATCTGAATCATTATTATCTTTGGAAAAATAACCACCATGACATTTAGAAACGTCATTTAAAGTTTCAACTAAGTATTCTTTGTATAATAATTCATCCGAATCTTTCTCATTAATTTTACTTAATTCTTTTTCTATTTTTTTCTTTAGTATTCTCTCGAAAATATCTTTCAAATATGTTGGCTGTGGATTCTGCTTATTTTCTCTATATGAATCAATATCATCTATAAAGAAAAGTGCTAAAGTCTTAATTTTATCTCTTCGTTTAAAGTTTTGTTTTTCCGTCTCAAAATGTGCATCTAAAGCATTTTCAATCATTACTGACTGATAAGAAGTTGAATAAATATCAGTATATATTTCTGAACCTTTATTTAATTCTTGACCATTTGATAATAATAACGTTTTTCCAATTCCATCAATATATACATTTTCGAATGAATTATCAATCTGTTTTAAAGAATCACCTTTTTCTAATTCAAAAGTTTTTTTATTACTTTCAGTAATAAGCTCTAGCCTAGCAATTTTCTTATTTTTTAATTCTAAAACTTTAATTTTTTTATTATTACCATTAGGCGATTCTAAATATTTAACGCTTACACCTTTAACTAAATTTCGATTAAACGCTTCACAACTTCCCAAATTATAAATTAAATTATGATAATCTTTTTCAATATTTCGTCCATTTTTTATATCTGGGAAAGTAGCACCAAATCTAATAACACATTGAGGCTTAATTTTATTTTCTATAAATTCAAAAGTCTTATTCCCCTTTGAAAATCTATGAGGCTCGTCAATTATAATAAATGGCCTTGTTGCATTAATTGCTTCACTTGGTATTGAAAAATCTTCAACTGTAGATGAATAGTCTTTAGTAAGCATAGAATTATCTTTAAATAATTGCATATTAACTATTAAAACACTAATCCTATTTCTAATTAATTCAGATGTTTCTACAAATCCTCTTATACTACTTGGAAAAATATCTTTTCCTTTCTTATTTCCTTTTTTAGCATTTAATACATATAAATCTATGCTTTTTCCATATTGATCTTTAAAATGACTAATTGATTCATACGAATTAATAAAATTAGTGGTTCCTAACTTTATAGGCAACGAAGGTATTAAAATTATAAATTTATGTATCCCATAATTCTTATTTAATTCAAAGATTGTTTTTGTATATACGTAAGTTTTTCCTGTACCAGTTTCCATTTTAATATCTATATTTAAATAGTCACCAATACCTACA
>CALVIQ010000032.1 GCA_944331815.1 uncultured Bacilli bacterium | reverse complement strand
GTCGCAAAATTTGCGACAACTGCCAAAGATGGTAAAACATATCAAATAGACATTACAACTTAGATATGATTATATCTGTTGGTTATAGAGTAAAATCAAAAAATGGTATTATTTTTAGAAAATGGGCTAATAAAATATTAAAAGATTATCTTATAAAAGGTTATGCTGTCAATAATAAAAGATTAGAGTATTTAGAAAAAACGGTTAAATTAATCGATATTGCTAGTAGAATTGATGAAGATGTAAACAGTAATGAAGCAAAAGAAATAATAAAAGTAATCAATAATTATTCAAATGCTTTAAATTTATTAGATGATTATGATCATAAAACTATTAAAAAACCTAAAGGAACAAACGATGATAAAACAATAACATATGAAGAATGCTTAAGAGTTATTAATGATTTAAAATTTAATAATGATAGTGATTTATTTGCGTTAGAAAGAAATAAAGGATTAAAAGGAATTATTGGTAATATATATCAATCATTTGGTGGTAAAGATTTATATCCTACTACCGAAGAAAAATGCGCTAATCTATTATATTTAGTAATTAAAAATCATGTTTTTATCGATGGAAATAAAAGAATTGGTGCTACATTATTTATTTATTTTTTAAATTATTATGATTTACTTTATAAAGATAACAAACAAGTAATAGACAACAACACATTAGTTGCTATTACAATTTTAATAGCACAGTCTAATCCAAAAGAAAAAGAAATAATTATTGATTTATTAATGAATTTTTTAATAAAAAACTAATCGAATTGATTAGTCTTTTATATACCCTTTTATTGTATTAAAATCATTTAAAGATGTTTCATATATACCATTATTAGTTTGTTCTAAATAACATTTATCATCTTTTGTATAGATATAGATACCAATATTATTTTTTTCATTATCAATAAAAATAATATCAAATAGTTCATCAGGATTATCAGGATTTTTACTTACACTTTCTTTAGTTGTTGTACGATTATAAAAAACATTATATATATTTTTTATATCTTCTTTATCAGTAATTTCTATTACATTATCATATTGTGACATTGTATTAATTACTACTTTTGTAATGTCATCTATATTAGGAATATTTATTGTATATTCTTTTTTTATATCATCATTCATAACTTCACTTTGTACAAATTTAATATATTTAGAATCAACTATTTTTTCTTTAAAATCTTTTTGTTTTTCAACACTATTATCTGATAATCCTACTACAACATTTTTATTTTCATAATCAACATAATTAAAAATTAAATTATCATATTGATTATTTGATAAATAAATAATAATATCATTATTTATTGCATCTAATTCTTCATTAGATATTTTATCATTACCACATCCTGTTGCTAGTAAACATAAAATAATTAATAAAAGCTTTTTCATATTTTCACCTACTATTTATAAATAAATTTTAACATATTTATTCACAATTATCCATAGTTATTTATATTTTTTTACTTTTTCTTTATAATCAAATGTAATATTATTATTTTCAAAAGCAAAAGCATAACACAATTTTAAATCTTCTTGTGAAAAAATTTGAAAATTATTCTTTCCTATAGTTAATAAAGTAGTAATAGAATAAATAAAATGACTAGATTTTTTTATTAATTCTTCATAAGTAATTATATTTTGTAAATATTGTTGATATGTTTTTTTTAAATATACTTTTACAATAAATAAATTAATTCTATTTAAAGTATTAGAAATTTTTTTGTTCAAAAATAAAATTTTATTTTCTTTTAAATGTTTATATATATAATCCATATCATAAATAAATTCCATAATTTCTTCTTTATTTATATATTTTTCTAATTCTTTAATTAATCCATCTAAATCAGCATTTAAATATAAGCTTTCCATTCTTTTTTTTTCAATTATTTCTTCTAATTTACTAGTAATAAATATTTGATACTTATATGAAGCAGTAATGTCCTTATCTTTTACAAAATATCTATGATTTAGTAATTCTGTATAACATTCATCTATTCCTATTCCTATATTAATTATTTTCATTTGAAATGATAAACAATATCTTTCAAATCCAGAATAAATTATCCCATTTTTATAATAAGAACTAGCCATATGTAATAATTCATGATATATTGTATCCTTATATTCATTTTCATCTAATATGATTTCGTTTTTTTCAACAGAATAAGTACCAGTTGTTGCTTCTTGAGAAAAAAAATTCTCAAATTTAAAATCACCAGTACTTATTTTCAATGTTTTAATATTGCAAAAAAGAATTTTTAAATCTTCTTGTGAAAAATTCTTATTCATTATCTTTAAAAATTTTTCTAATGTTTTTTTTATTTTTTTATCCATTTCCCCCACCGCTTGGTATTATATCATATATTATCAAAATTATTAAATTTAAATTATAGGCCTAAACTAAATAACTATATTTGAATATAATAATGAGAAAGGAGTTTAGATAATGAGTATCCTAACAATTAAAAATTTAAGTAAAATATATCATACAAAAACTTCTGAAACAAAAGCTATTGATGATTTTTCATTTGAATTAAATGATAATGAATTTGTAGCAATTGTAGGACCTAGTGGATGTGGTAAAAGTACTATTTTAAATATTTTAGCTAATTTAGATACCAAATCAGATGGAGAAATAATAATTAATGATAATATCAAATTAGGTTATATGTTACAGCAAGATGCTTTATTTAATTGGAAAACAGTTTTAGATAATTGCTTATTAGGATTAGAAATAAATAAAATGGATAATAAAGATTATGTTTTAAAACTATTAAACACTTATGGATTAAAAGATTTTATTAATAGTTACCCTAATAATCTTTCTGGTGGTATGAGACAAAGAGTTGCTTTAATTAGAACTCTTGCTACTAAACCTGACATATTACTGTTAGATGAACCTTTCAGTGCATTAGATTATCAAACGAGATTAAAAGTATCAGATGATGTTTATAACATAATTAAAAAAGAAAAAAAATCTGCAATAATGGTTACTCACGATATTGCTGAAGCAATAAGTATGGCTGATAGAATTATCGTATTATCAAAAAGACCAAGTGTTATAAAAAAAATAATTGACATTAATTTAACTGACAAAAGTACACCAATTAATAATAGAAAAGCAAAAGAATTTGCTTATTATTATGATTTAATATGGAAAGAGATTGATTATGACTAAGGAACATATTAATTATTTAAAAAAAATTAAAAGAAATAGTCTTTTAATTAAATTAACTCAATTTAGTATTTTAATTTTGTTTATTATTATTTGGCAATTATTATCTGATTACAAAATAATTAATCCATTTATTTTTTCATCTCCTAAAAGAGTAATAGAAAGTTTAATAAGCCTACATAACGCAAATAATTTATATAATCATATTTTTATAACGATTTATGAAACTTTTATTAGTTTTATATTGGGAACTCTACTAGGCATTTTAATAGCTACTATAATGTGGTGGAATAAGTTTTTTGCTAAAGTAATTGATCCGTATTTGACAGTATTAAATAGTTTACCAAAAGTTGCTTTAGGACCAATTTTAATTATATGGGTAGGAGCTGGTATGCAATCAATTATTGTAATGGCATTATTAATATCAACGATTATTACAATTATAACTGTTTATCAAGGTTTTATTAGCGTTGATCCAATTAAAATAAAACTAATGAAAACATTTAAAGCGAATACCCAACAAATATATACAAAATTAATATTACCTGCCACTTTACCAAATATAATTAGTTGTTTTAAAGTTAATATTAGTATGTCTTTAATTGGTGTTATCATGGGTGAATTTTTAGTATCAAAAGAAGGAATCGGTTATTTAATAATGTATGGTTCGCAAGTATTTAATTTAGATTTAGTTATTACTGGAACAATAATACTATGTCTTGTTGCTGTAATTATGTATAATTTTGTTTTATTTATTGAAAAAAAGTTAGTCAAAAACTAACTTTTTATTAATATTACTCCAATTACCGTTAATATAGCTGCAATAATTTTTTGTTTAACTTTACTTTTATCATGATAAAAAAAATATTCAATCAAAGCATTAATTATTCCAGTTAAAGATAATAAAGAAGCTACAACTGTGACATTACCTACTTGATAAGCCTTAACGGAAGAAATAAGCATTAAACACCAAGTAAATCCAGATAAAATAAAACATTTTTTATCATATAAATTAAATTCAGTTACTAAACCTTTAATTGTATGCTTACCAAAAATAAAAATATAAAATGCTGGTATCAATACAGTAAATATTGTATAAATAGCTAAATTAAAGTTTTCTGATATATTAACATTTATAAGCATTGCAACAGCAAATAATAAATTAGATATAAACGTTAAAACATAATATTTATTAATTTTAAATTTTCCTTTTTCAAAAAACAATATTAAATTAGCCAAGATAATAACAATTGAACCTATTAATTTATTTATTAAAAATTCTTCTTTTAAAAATATGAAACCAAAGATAATTAAATAAACTGTAGAAGATTGTTTAAGCATACTAAAAATAGATGGATCTAATCCATATCTTGCTTCAATATTTAACCTATCTGTCACAGCATATAAAATTGTAACGACAAATAAAATTAAATATATGTTTAAATCAGTTGTAAATTTAAACTCAAAAAAAGGTATTAAAAAAATTGCGAATATAGCTGTAAAAAATTCAATTAAAATAGTTAATGAACCAGCATTTTTCATATTTCTATTTGCTTTTTTAAATGCTCTTGCAAATATAATTGAAGATATTAAATAAAGAATCGTCCAATATTGCCAAGAATTAAATATATTCATACAATTCACCTTCAGTTATTATTTTACTAAAAAAAATTAAAGTAAACAATAGATTTTTATGATAATTTGACAATATATTAATTTTATGATAGAATACCAACCCGAAAGAGGGGGATAATATGAATATAGATAAAATTAAGGAATATGCTAAAACTTGTAAACCTTATTTTGAAACATTGAATACAAAACAAAAAAAACAATTTATTGTTTCATTACCACTTAATGATGAAGAATTTTTATGTTTTGTTCAAACATTATTAACATCAGATTCATTTAATATACATACTAGTTTAGAAGATATGCTTTCAAACAAAGGTACTGAAACATCAAATTACTCATTTGTAAGATAATTTCGTAAATGAAATTATTTTTTTTTACCATATTATTAATGGTGATAAAATGATAAGATTAGGTTATGTATCTATTTCAAACACATTAAATATTACTTGTTCTAAAACAATTACATATACAGAATATATTAAGAATAATGATTTAGATAAAATAGATAAAATAATTTTAGAAAATTTAAATAATTTAAACAAAATAATTGATTATAATATTAAAAATAATATTCATTTTTATAGATTAACATCTAAACTAATACCACTTGCTACAAAAAAAGATATTATCTTTGATTATATTGATAAATATAAAAATATTTACCAAGAAATAGGGCATAAAATCAAAAAAAATAATATGCGTGTTGATGTTCATCCTGATCAATTTTGTGTTTTAAATAGTACTAAAAAAGAAGTGTTAGAAAACACTTTTGAAATATTAGAATATCATTATAAAATTTTAGATGCATTAAACATTGAAAATAAAACAATAATTTTACATGTTGGTAGTAGTGTTCTAGGAAAACAAAATAGTATCAAAAGATTTATTAATAATTTTTACAAATTACCTAAATATATTCAAGAATGTATAGCAATTGAAAATGATGATAAAATATATAATGTTTTAGATTGTTTATACATATGTAACAAATTAAATATTCCTTTAGTATTAGATTATCATCATCACATTTGTAATAATGTCTGTAACATTGATGGTTACTTAATAGATATTTTTAATACTTGGAAAACGACACCCAAAATTCATTTTTCTTCTTCTAAAAATAATACTAAAAAAGATTTCAGATCACATCATGATTATATTAATATTGATGATTTCATTCATTTTTTGAATAAAGTTAAAAATATTGATTTAGATATTATGCTGGAAGCTAAAGCCAAAGATGAAGCCTTATTTAGATTAGTACGATTATTAAGATATCATAATTATAAATTTATTGATGATACAACTTTTATAAATTAAAAAAGTATAGATTTCCTATACTTTTTTAATTCATTTAATTCTTTATTTTGATATAACAAACGCAATTCTTTTTTCGTTATCACTTAATTCACAATCTAATGTTTGTGATAACATCAATAATATTTTTTCTCTATATATAGCATCATAAAATAAATGAGCATTAATATCACTTCTATCATTTGTATTAATCATTCTTTTAAGTTCATTTAATTTCATTTTTTCTTGTTCAATTAATCTATCTAGTTGTAACATTTCAGTAACAGACAAAACACATTTTCTTGATCTAACTAAAGTTTTTATTTCTTTTATAATCCACTCATTATTAATATAATCAATAATAACTAAATCACCTGGAATTACATCAAATTTTTTTATAACAAAAATAGTTTTTAAAATTCCATTTTCGTCTAAAAAATCTATACACAATTTATTTTCACTTACTTTTTCACAAATTCCATTTATTGGGCAATTATTTTTTATTTCTCTAACAACGCCTAAAAACATATTAATTTCCTCCTGAGTGCTATGTATAGTAACACAAAACAGCTAACATGTCAATTATCTCTAATTTACATCAAACAATTATATAAAAATTTTATTAAAATATCTTTAACACATAATAAAAAAATTAATTCAATAATTAAATTAATTTTTTTATAAATTGTATTTCACATCATTAATAATTATGTAACTTTAATTAAAATCCAATAATTCTAGTAACTTTTTAATATCTTCTTTATTAGTATCATCTTTTTCTAATAATTTTTCTAAAAATAATTTAGTATTATTACTTTGAGGCAGCTTATAACCCGCTTCACGATATAAATCTTCAGTTATCAATCTATTTGATTTCATTAAAATTTTAGCTAATAATTTTTCATTTTCATCATTACTATTTTCAAAAATGTAATGTGCTATTTGTTCTTGATCAACTTTACTACTAATTATTCTTCTTAATTTTTCAACAACTAGTTCATCTTTATTTTGTTGTTTTGGATATTTATAAGGTACCATTGAAATAGCACCTGATGGACATGCTTTACTACATGCTCCACAACCAATGCATTTCTCAAAATCGATTTGTCCTGTTTCTGTATCAGTAGCCCCAGTTGGACATACAAATAAACATAAGCAATCTTTACTACAAATTCTCAAATTACGAACTGCTCTTAATTCACTCATCTTACTACCTCCACTAATTTAAAATTAGGTACTTTGCATACTGGACAAATTTCCGGTTTTTCATTGCCTACATAAACAAAACCACAAACTTCACATACATATATTTTTTTATTAGTAGGTATTCCTTCATTAATTAATGATTTTAAAATCATTGTAACTTTTTCTCCCCAAGTAATAACACGCAAAGATCCTCTATCTTGTTTTTCTTGTGAAACTTCTCTTGCTTTTTTATAATTTAGATCTAAATCTTTATTTATTTTATTAATTAAATCTTCAAAATTACCTTCTAATTTAGCTTTACTATTATAATAATTAGCTAATTTTTTAAATAACTTTGCTTCTTTTTGTAAATATTGTTTTTCACAACTACTTGCTAAACTACTACATAGAGCACTTACTTCACCATAATTCATTTCTCTTAATTCTTCTTCTTGTTCTTCTACAACTACTTCAACAGCTTCTGCTTTGAATAAATTTTTAGGTGCACCACATAATGGACATTTCCAATCATCTGGTAAATCATCAAATTTTACTCCTTCTTTTTCTTCATCATAAACATATCCACAAATTGGACAAATATACTTACGCATTGACATCACCTTTCTTTATTTTATTTGTTTCTATCAATAATTTATCAAAATCTGATATATATTTTTTATCTTGAACTATTTTATATTTTTCATATTCATCTTCTGCTTTTTTTATTGCATCATTGTGACTAACACTACCTTTATTAGTTAAATTATTATAAAAATTGATTTTAAAAATATCTTCAACAGACTTAATCCAATCTTCCATTTTCATTGGTATATGACGTTTTGCCCTATTTTCGGCAATATCTAAATATAAATTAACTAAATCATTTAAATCATCTAATTCTCTTTTATTTAAATAATTTTTAGCAATACCTACATCACTTTTTAATATTTTACCATCAGAAGAGTTTTTCCAATTAGTTAATCCGAATGACAGGACTAATTTTTGATATCAATCATTTCTAAATCTTTAATACTTTGTAAGTAATGAAGTTCTACTTCACTTGGCTTTAATGCAATTCTATTTTTATATTTATCATATTCTTTTTTTGCATGATTTAAAGCTTCTTCATGACTAACTTTTCCAGCTCCTTTTAATATATCTTT
>CALVIQ010000031.1 GCA_944331815.1 uncultured Bacilli bacterium | reverse complement strand
ATCTTTTGCAAACATTTTATCACTCTCATTTCTTAATTTATTATATCATGTTTTTACCATTTTTTTACATTAAATACTTTCTTTTAGTTGATTGTCCACCTCTTATATGTCTAACATCTGTATGATACTTTAATATTTTTTCAACTTCTAAATAAAGCTTATTATCAATATCCAATAATCGTTCATGCAAATCTTTATGAACAGTACTCTTACTAACATTAAAAATACTGGACATTTCTCTTACCGTACTACTTGTTTTAATCATATAATTAGCTTCATCTAAAACTCTTTTTATAATGTTTTTATTCAATATGAACACCTCTAATTAAATATATCTATTAATTTGATAAATATACCTAAAAAAGAGTTGTTACAACTCTCCTAATTGCTTATCATAATAATCTTCTGGATTAACATTTTTACTATTATGAATTAACTCAAAATGAAGATGATTGCCTAAATCAGTCGAAATATTAGATTCTCCACTTTTACCAATTATTTGTCCTTGTAAAACATTATCTCCTTCTTGAACCAAAGTTTCACTCAAACTTTGATAAACACTGATTAAATTGTTATCATGTGTAACTTCAATTATTTTACCTAATAAATTGTTTTCTTCTACTTTGGTTACTTTACCATCTAATATTGAAACTACATCAAAAATTTCTTTACTTTGATAATCAACTCCACTGTTTGGAATATATGTATTTTCATAATAAATTAATGAATTTTTTTGTTCTTCTTCACTTCCTTGATAGTCATAAAAATATCTAGCAATAACAATATCATCAATTACATAAGGTCGTGATATAATATTTCTTGTGTTAACAACGGGTACTTCATCTTCAATTATTACATCATCAACATAAGTTGAATTATCATCTAATTTAGATGGACTAGAAATCATTTCTAACATATAAATAGTTCCAATAATAGTTACAAAACATAAAGCATATAAAGTATAAACAACTGGCTTTTTTAATCTTCTTTTCATATTTTTCACCTCTAAAATAAGTTTGCTCAAATATGAAAATTTTATACATTAAATTTTTTTAATTTCAACACCTTGATAATAATGTTTCAATATTTCATCATATTTATATCCATTTAAAGCCATTGCTTGCGCTCCGTATTGACTCATTCCTACGCCATGACCATATCCTTTAGTTGTAATATATATTTTATTATTATCTAATTTTATTGTAAAATGATTTGATTTTAATTTTAAATTAGTTACAACTGTATTACCTTCTAAAGTAACACCATTTATTTTTAATTTTTTGACTCTTCCTGTACTAGTAGTATCTAATAATTCAATATTTAATGTTTCGCTATAATTTAAATTTAATTTATTATAAAAATCCTCTAAGCTAAATGTATAATTTACTTCATAAACTGGAGAAATTGAATCCCAAGTTGACTCTACACTTCTTAAATAGGGTACTTTACTAGTAAATACTTCTTCACTATTTTCAGTATATCCAACACTAGTTGAAAAAAACATTGCATCAACTACTTTACCATCATATTCCAAATATTCATTAAATGTTTCCAAAACAGCTTGTTTTATTTTGTTTATATTATTAGTATAATCATCTTTCCATACTTCTTGTAAATGTTCATCATCTAAATAAACTTGATTCATAACAGTATCTACAACATCATATTCTTTATCAATATTTGCTTGCATTTTTTTCATAACATAACTTCTAGCTGCAACAGCTTGAGCTTTTAAAGCTTCTAATTCAAATGATACTGGCATTTCACCAGCTAAAACACCTACAATATAATCTTCAAATGGCACTTTTATTATTTCATCATCTTGTTTTACTCTTACCATCATATTAGATGTATATTTAAATTTTATTTCTTCATCTTTTATAAATAAATTAACAATGATATAAGGAATAAAAATAATCATGCATGTTAAAAGCAGTATTTTTTTCATAATATCATCTCCATTATTAAAATACTGCTATCTATATTAAATTATACTACTGAAATAAAGAAATCGTAAAAAAAGTTAACGACTAAATACGACAAAGACATTGCAAGAAACATATATAATATTCTTGCTTGATAATATCTATTTTTTTTAAAAACATTATTTATATTTATACTATCTAAAGCAAGAATTGAAAATGGCAAAATAATTAAATACAAAATTGTTTTAATTGTCATAATTATCTATCATTTCTACTCTTCTTTTATGTTTTTCTTCATTTGAAAAATCAGTAGTTAAAAAAGTATCAATTATTTCTTTGTAATTAGTAACATTTTCACTTAATGCTATTACATTGGCATTATTATGAGATCTTGCAAAAAAAGCCTCTTCTTTAGTTGTTACTTTAGCGCATCTTACTTTCTTTACTTTATTACAAGCTATACTCATACCTATTCCTGTTCCACAAATTAATATACCTAAATCAATTTTATTATCTCTTACACTTTCACCTATTTTATAAGCATATTGTGGATAATCTACACTTTCTATTGAATTAGTTCCATAATCTATTATTTGATAT
>CALVIQ010000030.1 GCA_944331815.1 uncultured Bacilli bacterium | reverse complement strand
TTGATTCTAGTTGGTCTCTGATGAAGTTTGTCCCATTTTGACTTTGCCTCATATTAAAACCTTCCTATCCTTTTCTTTTATTATATCAAAAAAAACGCTTTCGCGTTTCTTAAGTTAATGACATTGGGAATTTTTTTCCTATTTTTCTATTTTAATTATCTCTTTTATATCTGATTCTTTATAAGTTATTTTAATTTTATCATCAACACTTAAAAATGGTAATATATTTTGATTTACTTTTAATGATGCACGATATATATCATCATCTTTTAAATAATAATAAGTTGTTCCATCTAAAACTGCTGTTTTAATTGATTTAATTGTTATTTCTTTAGTCAATTCTTTGCCAGTTGTAATATTACCACCCAAATAATTTTGAGCTGCTTTTAATATTCCTTCTGAACTTTCAGTAACAACTACTTTTTGATAATCTGCATAATCAACAAAAGCATACATTTTAACTAATCCTGCATTATCTTTTAAACTCATTAAATAAGTTGGTTTATTGTCTAAATTGATTAATAATGGGAAAGTTGAAGTATATTTCATTTGTTGTACCTGTCCTTCACTAGATGCCATTGCTGATGTTTCTGTAGCTCCAGCTACATCATAGAACTTTGTTTCTTTAGTTCGCATATTTGTTAGAATAAAACCAATATTAGATCCATCACTAGATACAGATGTAATACCAGTATATAGATAAATATCATCATTCATAGCTAAATAATTATATCCTTCACTAGTACTTACTACATCTTTTTGACCAAATATTGAATTAAAGAAACCATTTTTATATAATCCCCAATCATTTAATTGTTCAATTATTAAACTTGCTGAATAAACATGATCAACCCAAGTTGGAACTTCTTCAACTTTATATTTTTTAGAAGTACCATCAATTGGATTAAGAATTACTACACCTGTTACTTCTTTTTTTAATCCTACTCCACTATATTTTAAAGTTTGTGCTATCCAATATGGATTTCCTCCATCATCGATTTCAAAATTTACTTCACCAAATATTGTAAATGGATAGCTTATTCTTAATTTTCTATATAAATTTTCAAAGAATAAACTTGAAGGCATATATTTCATACCTTTGTCTAATCTTACTAAATTAGATTCACCAGTTACGGAATCAACTGTAATATAGCCTGCTACTCCTTTATTTCTATTTGTAAAATATTTAATTAAACTAGCATATTCTAATGGAGTAACTCTTATTATTTCATCATTATAATTAATTTGTGTATATTGATTTGATACTTCAAATTGTGATACTAAATCTGTCATTTGCCCCATTACTTTATCTCCTAATTTCATAGAAGAATCTTTATCTAATAATGGTAATTTATCAAAATCAACCGGTTCAACATCAGTAGTAAAATCACTATTATTAACACTTATTCTATTATAATATGATTTAGCCATAAATAATGGTGAATTAGCTACATTAAATATTATAATTAAACCAAATATTATAAATAATGCACTAAATAAAATATAAGACTTTTTATTTACTTTTTTATTATTTATTACTACTTTTAATATTTCTGTACTTGATACAATCAAACTAACTATACAAGTCATCACCACACTAATAAATACAAATACCCAAAAATTTGGATCACTTAAATTTATTGGCGGTAACATAAAATAGTATAATAATAAAATCAAAACTAAACTAATAATTATTTTTAAATATTTCATATTTTTACTCCGTTCTTAAAGCTTCTACAGGATTTTTTCTACTTGCTATAACAGCAGGTATCAATCCACCTATTAAAGTTAAAATAATAGCAACAGTAATTAAAATTAAAGTATGAATTGGATTCATAACTGCAACATTTTCTAAATTAGTTAAATCTTTTAATATGGCGTTTATTGGGAATAATAATAATCTTGCAATTATAATTCCTATTAATCCTGAAGTTAATCCAATAATAAATGTTTCAGCATTAAATACACGACTGACATCTTTTTTTCTAGCACCTAAGCTTCTTAAAATACCTATTTCTTTTGTTCTTTCTAATACTGATATATAAGTTATAATTCCTATCATAATTGAAGAAACTATTAGTGATATACCAGAAAAAGCAATTAACACCCACCCAATAGCATCCATGATATTAGATGACAAAGTTGAAAAAGTATCTGCTAAATCAGTATAAACTATTTTATCTTCATCTGATTTGTCTTTATTATAATCATTTAAATAATTAATTATATTTTCTTTAGCGTCGAAATCAACTGGATAAATATTAATCATATATGGAATATCTTTAGCTCCTAAATAAGCTAACATATCATCTTTTGTAGAATTTTCATTAAATTTTTCACCTGTTAAAATATTATAGTCTAAATCTTGTTGAACTTTTACAATAAGAGAATCATTATTTTGTTCTATTATATATTCTGCTAATTCATTGGAATATAAAATATTACCAGCACCTTGACTCATACTCATAGCATTAACTATTTGAGCTAACATATTATCTTCTTTACCTCTTACAATTCCAACTATTTTTAAAGTAATTCCATCATCATATATTTCATCATAATTCATATTAGGTACAAAATAGTTATTGTTATTTTTATAAAAATCATCATTTAAAATTATTTTTATTTCTTTTCCAATTAATTCATCAAAACTAATTTCTTCTTTAGTTGTATCTATACCTAAAGCTTCTAAAATATTTTTTTCTAACCTATTTTTTTCGTTTACTGCTATAACTATTTCTGTTTTATTTTTTGGATAACTTCCTTTTAATAAATCATAAGCAGATTCTAAAAATGTTTGATCACTTTCTTTTAACTCTTTAGGTAATGAAGTTAAACTTAAGTTATTAACATAATTAATTTTATCATCATTTTTTGTTAGCATATTTAAACTCATTGTTCGTAAGTAAGATATACCAATTGTATAATCAGGATTAATATTATTTATATAATTTAAATAATCATCTGTAAATACATTTTTATGGATAAGCATTGAAGATGCCGTATCATAAGGATAAATTACTTCTTTATCTGGATATGATTCACCTTTATCAGGAGTCATACTCATCATATCTTCAGCACTCATTTCTGTTGTTTGTCTACTTATCGTAATAGGAAAACTTGATAAAGTATCTTTTTCAAATTGATTTATTTGCATATCAAAACCATTTGATAAAGATAATATAATAGAAATGCCTATTATACCTATACTAGAAGCAAAAGCAGTTAATAAAGTTCTTCCTTTTTTAGTTTTTATATTATTAAATGATAATGATAAAGCAGTAAAAAAACTCATTGCTGTTTTTTTAATAGTATAAGTTTTATTATTATTTTGTTTTTCTAATTTATTTGTATCGCTTATAATATTGCCATCTTTTAATTCAATAATCCTATTAGCATAATCATGGGCTAATTCACTATTATGAGTTACCATAATTACTAATTTATCTTTAGCTATTTCTTTTATTAATTCCATTATTTGAACACTTGTTTTCGAATCTAATGCACCAGTTGGTTCATCAGCTAAAATTATATCTGGATTATTAACTAAAGCTCTAGCAATAGCTACTCTTTGCATTTGACCGCCTGATAATTGATTTGGCTTTTTATTAATATGATTTTCCAAACCAACTTTTTTTAATACTTCAATAGCTTTTTGTCTTCTTTCTTTTTTAGAAACTCCACTCAGAGTCATGCCTAATTCTACATTGGCTAAAATACTTATATGACTTATTAAGTTATAGCTTTGAAATATAAATCCAATACAATTATTTCTATATGCATCCCAATCAGTATCTTTAAATTTTTTGGTTGATTTATTATTTATAATTAAATCACCACTATCATAATGATCCAATCCACCAATTATATTAAGCAAAGTTGTTTTACCTGAACCTGATTGACCTAAAATAGCGACAAATTCATTTTTTCTAAATTTTAAACTAACATCATTTAATGCCACTTGTGTATAATTTGCAAGTGTATAACTTTTTTTTATATTTTTTAATTCTAACATTTAATTTTCCTTTCTTTATTACATATAAATATTTTATACTTATAGATTTGATTTGTCAATTTATTTGTTGTATAATTAATAAAGGT